>NC_007760.1:4750000-5013479 GCF_000013385.1 Anaeromyxobacter dehalogenans 2CP-C | reverse complement strand
AAAAAACGCGAAAATGCCCCCCGTCCGCAGGCTCCTGGGAGTCTGCGGCTCCACTCTTCGCTCGGTCTGCGAGGAGTCGGGCGGGCTCGTGGTGCGGGCGCGGAAGTTATCGAAGGTTCGCCGCGCGGATCAAGGCCGAGTTGATCGTCGGCGAAAGCACGCGGGTTTCCGGCGACGCCCCGGAGGCGATCCTGTGACGGAAGCGCCCGGAGGCCCGAAGTGCGCGGAAACCTTGACATCGCGCGAGCGATCGGGGAGTTTGCCGCGCCATGAAGCGGACTTATCAACCGAAGAAGCAGCGGAGGAACCGCACCCACGGTTTCCTCAAGCGTTCCAAGACCCCCGGCGGACGAAACGTCCTGAAGAGCCGGCGCGCCAAGGGCCGCAAGCGCCTCACCACGCGCGCGCCGAAGAAGTAGCGGCCGAGGTGAGGCTGCCGAAGGCGGCGCGGCTGCGGCGCCGTCGAGAGTTCCTCCAGGTCCAGCAGCACGGCAGGCGGCTGTACTCCGGAGACGTGCTCGTCCTCGCGCTCGTCTCCGGATCGCCCCGGCCGAGGATCGGGATCACGGTGTCCTCGAAGGTTGGAAACGCCGTCGAGCGGAACCGCGTGAAGCGCTGGGTCCGAGAGGCCTGGCGTGAGATCCGCCCCGAGTTCCCCCCCGTCGATCTGGTCGTCATCGCCCGCCCCGCCGCACTGCGGATGGGCCTCGACGGCGCGCGCCGCGCGCTCGCGGCGGCCGGCCGCGCGCTCGGGGCAGCGCCCGGGGGCGGCGCGTGATCCGGCGCGCCCTGGTGCTGCTCGTCCGCATCTACCAGCGGCTCGTCTCGCCGCTCCTGCCGCCGGCCTGCCGCTTCTATCCGTCCTGCTCCGCGTACGCGGTCACCGCCCTCCAGCGCCATGGCGCGCTGCGCGGCTCGTGGCTGACCGTGCGCCGCCTTTGCCGCTGCCACCCGTTCCATCCCGGGGGAGTCGATCCCGTGCCGGAACTGACCCCTAAGAGGTAGACCTTGGGTCCTGACAATCGCCGCATCCTCCTCGCGACCGTGCTGTCGGTCGGCATCCTGATCCTCTGGCAGGTGATCTTCCCGAAGAAGACGCCGCCGAAGCCCGCGCCCACGCCGGCCGCCGAGGTCGCGAAGCCGGCGGCCCCCGCGGCGCCCGCGCCCGGCGCCGCCGCGCCCGCGGTCCCCGCGCCGCCCCCCGACGCGCCGGAGGAGACGGTGAAGCTCGCCGGCAAGGGCTTCGAGGCGACGCTCACGACGTACGGCGGGGCGCTGAAGAGCCTCCAGCTCGAGGGCGACAAGTTCCGCAAGCAGGAGAAGGACCGCGAGGTGCAGATCGACCTCGTCCACGTGACTGCTGGCCAGCCCTACCCGCTCTCGCTCTCGGCGTCGCCGGAGCTGGGCGGCGCGGCGGACGTGACGGCCGATCCGGGCGCGCGCGCGCCCATGCGGATCGTGGCGAAGGACGCGTCCTCGGTGACGTTCGAGGGCCGGGTCGGGAACCTCGCCGCGCGGAAGACGTTCCGCGTGACCGGCAAGCCCTACGAGCTCGCGCTCGACGTCGAGCTCACCGGCGGCGCCGGCAACGGCACCGTGGGCGTGCTCTACCCCGCCTTCATGCCGCCGGACACGAAGAGCGGCGGCATCTTCTCCGGCCCGCCGCTCGACTTCGTGCGGCCGGTCTGCCGCGCCGGCACCACCACCGAGCGCTTCGACCTCGCCAAGGAGGGCGCGCCGGAGAAGCTCGAGGGCCAGGTGTCCTGGGCCGGCGTGGACCAGCACTACTTCGTGGCGGCGGTGCTGCCGGCGGAGCCCGTCGGCACCTGCACGTTCGCGCGCGGACCGGTGAAGGGCGCCGGCGTCGCGGCGCTCGCCATCCCGGTGGAGGGCGGCGCCCGCAAGCTGTCACTCACCGTGTATGCGGGCCCGAAGGACCTCGACACGCTCCGCGGCTACGGGCGCGGCTTCGAGAGCGCCATCGACTACGGCGCGGTGGCGAAGTTCTTCGCGCTGTTCGCGCGCGGCCTGCTCTACGTGATGCGCTGGCTCGAGGCGATCGTCCGGAACTGGGGCGTCGCCATCATCCTGCTCACCGTCCTCGTCCGGCTGGTGCTGTTCCCGCTCACGTACAAGTCCATGCAGTCGATGAACGAGATGCGGAAGCTGCAGCCGGAGATCGAGAAGCTGAAGGCGAAGTTCGGCGACGACCGCGAGAAGATGAACCTCGCGGTGATGCAGCTCTACCAGAAGCACAAGGTGAACCCGCTCGGCGGCTGCCTGCCCATGCTGCTGCAGATGCCGGTGTGGTTCGCGCTCTACGCCGCGCTGCAGACCTCGGTGGAGCTGTACCGCGAGCCGTTCCTCTGGATGAAGGACCTCACCGCGCACGACCCGTACTTCATCCTGCCCATCGCCATGGGCATCTCGAGCTTCGTGATGCAGAAGCTCTCGCCGCAGCCGGCCGACAACGCCCAGGCGAAGATGATGCTCTACTTCTTCCCCGGGTTCTTCACGGTCATCATGCTGTTCGTCCCGGGCGGCCTGACGCTCTACATCTTCGTCAACAACCTGCTCTCCATCGTGCAGCAGCAGCTCATGATGAAGCACCAGCGGGCGGCGCCCACCCCGGCCGCCGGGAAGTAGCGGAGGAGCCATGGACGAGAGGCAGCCGAGGGAGGGCGCGCCGCCGCCGCGCGAGGCGCCCGAGAAGGTGGCCGCCGCCCGGTCGTTCCTGGAGGAGCTGTTCCGCCGGATGGGCGGCGAGGTGGCGGTCGAGGTGAAGGAGACGCCGGAGGCCATCGGCGTCGCCGTCACGCCCGCCGCCGGGAACCAGCTCGAGCTCTCGTCCGCCCTCGTCGAGGCGGCGCAGTACCTCGTGAACCGGGTGGTGAACCCGCGCTCCGACGGTCGCAAGTGGGTGAACCTCGACGTGGGCGGCTTCCGCGAGGAGGGGGACCCGGCGGTCGAGGCCATGGCGGCGCGGCTGGCGGCGGCGGCGGTGCGGATGGGCGAGGTGCTGGCGGTCGCGCCCATCAGCCCGCGCGAGCGGCGGCAGATCCACCTCGCGCTGGTCGCGAGCGGCGAGGTCTCGACGCGCAGCGAGGGCGAGGGGATCTTCCGCCAGCTGCTCGTGATCCCGGCGAAGCGCGGGGCGAAGGAGTAGCCGTTGGCGAAGGAGAAGACGCGAGAGGAGCGGCTCTTCTCCGCCGCGGTGCTGCGGCGCTCCTTCGCGCTGCAGGACGACCAGTACCGGGAGGGCTTCAAGTTCGTCTACGAGGGCGTGCTGCGCGACCTCGGGCTCGAGGACGCGGACGTCGAGGCGTTCCTCGCCGAGCACCTCGCCGAGGTGGACGCGGCCATCGGCCGGCGGGGCCGGAAGGCCTAGCCGCCGCCATGGACGCGGCCTTCCACGAGGCGCTGGCCCGCGGGATCGAGGCGCTCGGGCTCCCGGTGGACGCGGCGGCGCGGGCGCTCCTCGAGCGCTACGCCGACCGCCTCCTCGCCTGGAACCGGAAGGTCAACCTCACCGCCATCACGGCGCCGGCGGAGCTCGCCGAGAAGCACCTGGTGGACAGCCTGGTGCTCCTTCCGTTCGTGGCCGGCGCCCGGACGCTGCTCGACGTGGGGAGCGGCGCGGGACTGCCCGGCATCCCGCTCGCGTGCGTGCGCCGCGACCTGTCCGTCACCTGCTGCGACGGCGTGGCGAAGAAGATCGCCTTCGTGAAGGCGGTCTCGGCGGAGCTCGACCTGCGGGTCCGCGGGGTGGCCGTGCGGGCCGAGGGCCACCCGGAGCGCGAGGGGCTGCCGCGCGCGGACGCGGTGGTGTCGCGGGCGCTCGCGGATCCGGATCGCTGGGTGCCGCTCGGCGCCCGCTACCTCGCCGACGGCGGGACGCTCCTCGCCATGCTCGGGCGCGAGGTGGACCGCGCGGCGCTCGACGCCGCCGGCGCGGCCGAGGGGCTGACGCTCGTCGGCCTGGACGTCTACGAGCTGCCCGTTTCGCACGCCGCCCGGGCGGTTGCCCGCTGGCAGCGGAAGTAGGCGGTCGCGCCTCCACGGCGGGCCTCCGCTCGTGGTTCGACAGGCTCACGGCGAGAGGATGATCCAGGAGAGCGGGAATGTCCGCTCACCCTGAGCGCAGGCTCGCCGGAGTCGAAGGGCCGGCCGACGTCGCCGGACTTCCCGGACACGACTCGGTGTTCCACGTGGAACGGCGGCACCGCCGCCGCGGGCGTGTTCCACGTGGAACAGGGTCAGGGCCGGCGGCCCCGGGGGGCGCGGACGTTCCACGTGGAACCCCCGTGTCAGAGGGCTGGGGCATGGTCCCTCGGCACCGTCCCGGATCGGGACACCGGAACCGCAACGAGGGAACTCTTCTTGGACGAGACGTCGGCTGGGGGCATCGCCCCCGTGGAAGCAGGGCGCATGGGCCGCATCCTCACCATCGCGAATCAGAAGGGCGGGGTCGGCAAGACCACCACCGCCGTCAACCTGGCCGCGTCGCTCGCGGCCGCGGAGCACCGCACGCTGCTCGTGGACGTGGACCCGCAGGGGAACGCCGGCAGCGCGCTCGGCATCCGCCGCGACGAGTCGGAGAAGTCGATCTACGAGGTGCTGCTCGACGATCAGCCGCTCTCGGAGGCGGTTCGCAAGACCGAGCTCAAGTTCCTCGACCTCGTCCCCGCCTCGCGCCACCTGGTGGGGGCCGAGCTGGAGCTGGCGGAGCTGGACGCGCGCGAGTCGCGCCTGAAGCGCGCCGTGGACACGCTCGCGTCGAGCTACGAGTACGTGGTCATCGACTGCCCGCCGTCGCTCGGCCTGCTCACGCTGAACGGCCTGGTGGCGGCGCAGGGCGTGATCATCCCGCTCCAGTGCGAGTACTACGCGCTCGAGGGGCTCGCCGACGTGCTGAAGACCATCGAGCTCGTGCGCGCCGCCGCGAACCCGGGCCTGACCGTGGACGGCATCGTCCTCACGATGTTCTCGCCGAACAACCTCGCGAACCAGGTCGCGGACGAGATCCGGAAGACCTTCGCGAGCCAGGTGTTCCGCACCGTGATCCCGCGGAACGTGCGCCTCTCCGAGGCGCCCAGCCACGGGAAGCCGATCCTGCTCTACGACGTGACGTCGAAGGGGTGTCAGAGCTACCTCGAGCTCGCGCGCGAGGTCGCCGCCCGCTTCGGCGCAGAGGGAGGTCTCGCGTGAGCATCGCCGAGAAGCGCCGCCCAGCGCTCGGGCGCGGCATGGCCGCGCTGCTGTCCAACGCCCCGCCCCCGCCCAGCGCGGTGGCGGCGCCCGCGCCCGCCGTCCCGGGGCGGACGCTCCTCACGCTTCCCGTCGAGGCCATCGAGCGCAACCCGGAGCAGCCCCGCAAGCGCTTCGAGGACGCGAAGCTCGAGGAGCTGGCGGCCTCCATCCGGCAGCACGGGATCGTCGAGCCGATCCTGGTCCGCAAGGACGGTGCCCGGTATCGGATCCTGGCCGGCGAGCGCCGCTGGCGCGCCGCCCAGCGCGCCGGGCTGAAGGAGGTCCCCGCGGTGCTGCGCGAGGCGACCGACCGCGAGGCCTTCGAGCTCGCGCTCGTCGAGAACCTCCAGCGCGCCGACCTGAACGCGATCGAGGAGGCGGAGGCCTACGAGGTCCTGCAGTCCGATCACGGCCTCACGCAGGAGGCGATCGCGACGCGCGTCGGCAAGGAGCGCTCCACCGTCGCGAACGCGCTCCGGCTGCTGAAGCTCCCCGAGGACGTGCGGGAGTCGGTCCGCGGCGGCCAGCTCGACATGGGCCACGCCCGCGCCCTGCTCGGCCTCGAGGACGCCGAGGCGATCCGCAAGATCGCGCAGCGGGCCATCCGCGAGGGGCTGTCGGTGCGCGCCACCGAGGCGCTCGTGCGGAGCCTCTCCAAGAAGCCGTCGAAGGCGGGGCCTGCCGATCCCCCCGCCGACAGCCCGGCGATCCGCGACCTTGCGCACCGGCTGCAGCGCCGGCTGGGCGCGCGGTGCCGCGTCGTCCCCAAGTCTGCGGTCGCCGGGAAGCTCGAGGTTGAATACACCTCCCTCGACGAACTCGACGGAATACTGGCAAAGATCGGAGCGTAACAGTAGGGTTCGACGTCCCCGGTTCAAGGGACGTCGAGCCTGGGCCGGCGACGGCCGATCCAGTACCACTGTGAGGAAGGATGTCCTTCTGGAGCAAGCTGAGGGAGGACGCGCCGTCTGACGGCGTGTCCGGCCCGGCTGAAGACACGCCCACGAAGCCATCGAGGAACGAGGAGCCGCATTCCATGGCCATGCTGAAGCGCGAAGAACTCACCTCCATCCCGGCTGCGTCCGGCGATCTCAACGCCCTCCTGGGCCGCGGCTCGGAGTTCGAAGGGAAGCTCACCTTCGAAGGCACCGTCCGCATCGACGGCAAGTTCACCGGCACCATCGTCACCAACGACGTGCTGGTGGTCGGCGAGGGCGCCAAGGTGTCCGCCGAGATCACCTGCGGCACGGTGATCGTCCACGGCGAGATCAACGGCAACGTCCGCGCGAAGAACGCGGTCGAGCTGCACCATCCCGCCAAGATGCGGGGCAACATCGAGGCCCCGTCGCTCATGGTCGAGAAGGGCGTCATCTTCGAGGGTCAGTCGAAGATGGAGGCGCTCGACAAGAACGCGTCGAAGGCCGCCCCGGCCCCGGCCCCGGCAGTCGCGGCCGTCAAGCCGTAACGCGGCGCGTCAGACCGTGGGCATGAGAAAAGCGGGCTCCGGGAGGGGCCCGCTTTTCCTTTGCGGCTACCGATGTGCGATCGCGCGCAGGCTCCCGCGCGGCGAACGCAGCCCCCTTCGCTCAGGTCACCTTCACCTGGATCGCGCGCGGCTTGGCCTCGGCGCGCTTCGGCAGCGTCACCGCCAGCACGCCGTTCTTCGCCTCGGCGCGGATGTGCTCCGCGTCCACGGTGCCCGGGAGCGTGAAGGACCGGGTGAAGGTGCCGTAGCCGAGCTCCACGCGGTGGTAGTTCTCCCGCTTCTCCTCGTGCTCGAGCTTCCGCTCGCCCCGCAGCGTGAGCACGCCGTTCTCGAAGCGGACCTCCACGTCCTTCGGTTCCACCCCGGCCAGCTCGAAGCGGAGCGTCACCGACTCCTCGTCCTCGTAGATGTCGCACGCGGGCGTCCAGCCCACCGACTCGCCGGCGCGGTACAGGCGGTCTTCGCCGAACATGCGGCTCATCTCGTCCTGCAGCCTCGCCAGGTCACGGAAGGGCTCGAATCTGGTCAGCATCGCCATGATTTTTGACCTCCTTTTTGGCTCGGGGAACGTAAGTCGACGGTTCAGGGTGTCAAACGGAGGCCCGAACCCCGCGAAAGTCCACGGACTAAAGCCGGGACGTACTTGACCGGGGCGCCTGCGACATGCTACGGAGCGCGTCCTCTTATGCTCATGGGTTCCATCGCCCGCCGGTACGCCCGGGCGCTCTTCAGCCTCGCCGTCGAGCAGGGTCGCGTCGAACCGTGGAACGACGCGCTCCAGGTGCTGAAGAACGCCGTCGAAGGCTCCCCCGATCTGCGCGACGTCCTGTCCAACCCGGTCTACTCGAAGGAGCAGCGCCGGGCCATCGTGGAGAAGCTGGCCTCGGCGCTGAAGCTCGAGCGCGAGCCGGCCAACCTCCTCTTCCTGCTCGGCGACCGGAACCGCCTCGCCTACCTGCCGGCGGTGGTGGACACCTTCCGCGCGCTCGCCGACCAGCACCTCGGCCGCCTCCGCGCCCGGGTCACCTCCGCGGTGCCCCTCGACGCGCAGGCCGCCCAGGCCATCGCCGACCGCCTCTCGCAGGCGACGAAGGCGACGGTCCTCCTCGATCGCGCGGTGGACCCGGCGCTCCTCGGCGGCGTCGTGGCCCAGGTCGGCAGCCTCGTCTACGACGGCTCGCTGCGGACGCAGCTCGAGGACCTCCGCAAGACCTTGAAGCAGTAACGAACTCGCTCACCACACCAGCAGCGCCCCGGAGAACCGATCCGATGGAAATCCGCGCCGACGAGATCAGCCGCATCATCCGCGAGCAGATCAAGGACTACGGGAAGAAGGTCGAGGTCGCCGAGACCGGCTCCATCCTGAGCCAGGCGGACGGCGTCGCCCGCATCTACGGCCTCGCCGGCGCCGCCGCCGGTGAGCTGCTCGAGTTCCCGGGCGGCATCCGTGGCCTGGTCCTCAACCTCGAGGAGGACAACGTCGGCGCCGCCATCATGGGGCCCTACGAGCACATCCGCGAGGGCGACCCCGTCAAGCGGACCGGCCTCATCGCCGAGGTGCCGGTGGGCGAGGAGCTGCTCGGCCGCGTGGTGGACGGCCTCGGCAACCCGATCGACGGCCGCGGCCCGCTCAACGCGAAGCACCAGCGCAAGATCGAGATCAAGGCCCCCGGCATCGTGAAGCGCAAGTCGGTGCACGAGCCGATGCAGACCGGCCTGAAGGCGATCGACGCGCTCGTGCCGATCGGCCGCGGCCAGCGCGAGCTGATCCTGGGCGACCGCCAGACCGGCAAGACCGCGGTGGCGATCGACACCATCCTCAACAACAAGGGCAACAACCTCTACTGCTTCTACGTCGCCATCGGCCAGAAGCAGTCCACCGTCGCCCGCGTGGTGGACACGCTCAAGAAGCACGGCGCGATGGAGTACACGACGGTCATCTCCGCCAGCGCCTCCGACCCGGCGCCGATGCAGTACCTCGCGCCGTACACCGGCGTGACCATGGCGGAGTACTTCCGCGACTCCGGCCGCCACGCGCTCATCATCTACGACGACCTCTCCAAGCAGGCCGTGGCGTACCGCCAGCTGTCGCTGCTGCTCCGCCGCCCGCCGGGCCGCGAGGCGTACCCGGGCGACGTGTTCTACCTCCACAGCCGCCTGCTCGAGCGCGCCGCCAAGCTCTCCGACAAGGAGGGCGCCGGCTCGCTGACCGCGCTCCCCATCATCGAGACGCAGGCCGGCGACGTGTCGGCGTACATCCCGACGAACGTCATCTCCATCACCGACGGCCAGATCTTCCTCGAGTCGAACCTGTTCTTCCAGGGCGTCCGGCCGGCCATCAACGTCGGCATCTCGGTGTCCCGCGTCGGCGGCTCCGCGCAGATCAAGGCCATGAAGCAGGTGGCCGGCTCGCTGAAGCTCGACCTCGCGCAGTACCGCGAGCTGGCCGCGTTCGCCCAGTTCGGCTCCGACCTCGACAAGGCCACCCAGGAGACGCTGGCCCGCGGCGAGCGCCTGGTGGAGCTGCTGAAGCAGGGCCAGTACGCGCCGCTGTCCGTCGAGAAGCAGGTCATCCAGATCTACGCCGGCACGCAGAAGGACGCGGGCGGCCACAACTGGATCCGCTCGGTCCCGACCGAGCAGGTCGTCCGCTACATGGCGGAGCTCCTCGAGTTCCTCGACGCCCGGCACCCCGGCATCGCCAAGGCGATCGCCGAGAAGAAGGCGCTCGACGACGGCATCCGCAAGGATCTCGACGCCGCGCTCACGGAGTTCGCCGGCATCTTCAAGATCGAGGGCTAGCGCCCGAGGAACGAGGCTCCCGTGCCCTCCCTTCGCGACATCCGCACCCGCATCGGCTCGGTCCGCTCGACGCGGCAGATCACCAAGGCCATGAAGATGGTGTCCGCGGCGAAGCTGCGCCGCGCCCAGGACGCCGTCCTCAAGACCCGGCCCTACGCGATGCTGCTGGACCAGACCCTCTCCCGGCTGGCGGCCCGCGCCGCCGCCGAGGAGCAGGTGGCCCACCCGCTGCTCGCGCCGCGCGCGCAGCGCACCGCCGAGGTGGTGGTCGTCACCAGCGACCGCGGCCTGGCCGGCGGCTTCAACTCCAACATCTGCCGCTTCGTCCAGCGGTTCCTCACCGAGAACGCCGATCGGTTCGAGCGGATCGCGCTCGCCACGGTGGGGAAGAAGGGCCGCGAGTACTTCAAGGCCCGCAACCTGCCCATCCGCAGGGACTACACGGGCATCCACGCGAACCTCGCCTACGAGAAGGCCGAGGCGCTCGCGCGCGAGGCCACCGAGCGGTACCTCGCCGGCGAGGTGGACGCGGTGTTCCTCGCCTACAACGAGTTCAAGAGCGCCATCTCGCAGAAGCAGGCGGTGGTGCAGCTGCTCCCCGTGGACACCTCGGCCGCGAGCGCGGACACCGCCGGCGTGGACTTCCGGTACGAGCCCTCCCGCGAGGCGCTGCTCGCCGACCTCCTGCCCCGCCACGTGGCGATGCAGGTGTGGCGCGCGCTGCTCGAGTCCGCGGCGTCGGAGCACGGCGCGCGGATGAGCGCGATGGAGTCGGCGACCAAGAACGCCGAGGAGATGATCGCGTCGCTCAGCCTCCAGTACAACCGGGCGCGCCAGGCCTACGTCACGAAGGAACTGAGCGAGATCGTGAGCGGCGCCGAGGCGCTCTAGCATCCGCCCCCGAAAGGAAGACATGCCTACCGCTACGAACGTCGAGAACGGCAGGATCACCCAGGTCATCGGCCCGGTGGTGGACGTCGAGTTCCCGCCCGGCACGCTGCCCGACATCTACACCGCGCTCAAGGTCACGAACCCGGGCGTGGACGAGCGCCAGGACAACCTCGTCATCGAGGTGGCGCAGCACCTCGGCGAGAACACCGCGCGCTGCATCGCGATGGACTCGACCGAGGGCCTGGTGCGCGGCATGCCGGTGAAGAACACCGGCGCCCCCATCTCCGTGCCGGTGGGCCAGGAGGTGCTGGGCCGCATCCTCAACGTGGTGGGCGAGCCGGTGGACGAGCGCGGCCCGGTGGCCGCGACGAAGACCCTCCCCATCCACCGTTCGGCCCCGCTGCTCACCGACCTCAACGTGAAGGTCGAGTCCTTCGAGACCGGCATCAAGGTCATCGACCTGCTCGCCCCCTACCTCCGCGGCGGCAAGATCGGCCTGTTCGGCGGCGCGGGCGTGGGCAAGACCGTGCTGCTGATGGAGCTCGTGAACAACGTCGCGAAGAAGCGCGGCGGCTTCTCGGTGTTCGGCGGCGTGGGGGAGCGGACCCGCGAGGGCAACGACCTCTACCACGAGATGATCGAGGCGGGCGTCATCAACAAGGACGACCTGTCGAAGAGCCAGTGCGTGCTGGTGTACGGGCAGATGAACGAGCCGCCCGGCGCCCGCGCCCGCGTCGCCCTCTCGGCGCTCACCGTGGCGGAGTACTTCCGCGACGTCGAGAACCGCGACATGCTGCTCTTCATCGACAACATCTTCCGGTTCACCCAGGCCGGCTCCGAGGTGTCCGCCCTCCTCGGCCGCATCCCGTCGGCCGTCGGTTACCAGCCCACCCTCTCCACCGAGATGGGCGAGCTGCAGGAGCGCATCACCTCCACGCAGAAGGGCGCCATCACCTCGGTGCAGGCCATCTACGTGCCCGCCGACGACCTCACCGACCCGGCGCCGGCGACCGCGTTCGCGCACCTCGACGCCACCACGGTGCTGAACCGCAAGCTCACCGAGATCGGCATCTACCCCGCGGTGGACCCGCTCGACTCGACCTCGCGAATCCTCGACCCGAACGTCGTCGGCAAGGAGCACTACGCCGTCGCCCGCGCGGTCCAGGAGACCCTGCAGCGCTACAAGGACCTGCAGGACATCATCGCCATCCTCGGCATGGACGAGCTCTCCGAGGACGACAAGCTCACCGTGGCGCGGGCCCGCAAGATCCAGCGCTTCCTCTCCCAGCCGTTCACCGTCGCCCAGCAGTTCACCGGCAACCCGGGCAAGTACGTCGAGCTCCCCGACACGATCCGCGGCTTCAAGGAGATCGTGGACGGCAAGCACGATGACCTGCCGGAGCAGGCGTTCTACATGGTCGGCGGGATCGAGGAGGCGGTGGAGAAGGCCAAGAAGCTCACCGCGGGGTAGTCCTTCGACAGGCTCAGGACGGTCGGCACAATGGCATTGACTCTCGACATCGTCACGCCGGAGAAGCGGGTCCTCTCGGTCCAGGTGGACGAGGTCCGCGCGCCCGGCGTGCAGGGCGGGTTCGGCGTCCGGCTGAACCACGAGCCCTTCATGACCGCGCTCGAGCCCGGCCGGCTCACCTACGTCGAGGGCGGGCGCGAGCACCACTACGCCGTCGGCGGCGGGTTCCTCCAGGTCGCCGACAACCGCGTCATCGTGCTCGCCGACACCGCCGAGGCGGCCGGCGAGATCGACGTGGACCGCGCCCGGAAGGCGTTCGAGGACGCGCAGAACCGGCTGCTCCAGCTCACCGAGCAGGACGAGGGCCACTCGGCGGAGTCGGCGCGCGTGCGCCGCGCCGCGGCCCGGCTCACGGTCGCGGGCCGCTAGGCGACGCGAACGGGCTTCCCACGGCGGGGAAGGCGCTCCGGCGCCTTCCCCGTCGCCGTTTCCGGGCCGTGTTCGGCCCGCGGCGCCCCTCGCGCGGCGCACGCACCGTGAATTCCGCGCCCTGGCGCCGCGGCGGCGGTCGCGCCCCGCCGCAGCGCGGCAAACGCATTGAATCTCCAAGGGGAATCGGATAAAACCACCCCTCCCAGCGGAGCGGTCGCACACGCTCCGCGCGCCGCCTGGCCGCGAGCCCGCCGATGCCCGAAGACACCCTGCCCCCGACCCCTCCCGACGCGCCCGCGCCGCCGCCTCCTCCGCCGCCGCCCGGGGGCCCGCAGGTCAACATCGAGCAGGAGATGCGCAAGTCGTATCTCGACTACTCGATGTCGGTGATCATCGGCCGCGCGCTCCCCGACGTGCGCGACGGCCTGAAGCCGGTGCACCGCCGCGTGCTGTACGCGATGCACACCGAGGGGCTGCACTACAACAAGCGCTACTCCAAGTGCGCCGGCGTCGTCGGCGAGGTGCTGAAGAAGTACCACCCGCACGGCGACGCCTCGGTCTACGACGCGCTGGTGCGCCTCGCGCAGGACTGGAACCTGCGCTACCCGCTCATCGACGGCCAGGGCAACTTCGGCTCGGTGGACGGCGACCCCGCCGCGGCCTACCGGTACACCGAGTGCCGCCTGGAGCGGCTCTCCGACCACCTGCTCGCGGACATCGACAAGGACACGGTCGACTGGGGCCCGAACTTCGACGAGTCGATCCTCGAGCCGCGCGTCCTCCCCACCCGCTTCCCGAACCTGCTGGTGAACGGGTCGGCCGGCATCGCGGTGGGCATGGCCACCAACATCCCGCCCCACAACATGGGCGAGGTGATCGACGCGGCCGTCCACCTCATCGAGAACCCGAAGGCCACCGTCCTCGACCTGATGCGGTTCATCCCGGGCCCGGACTTCCCCACGGCCGGGATCATCCGCGGCCGCGACGGCATCCGCGCCGCCTACGAGAAGGGGCGCGGGACCATCCAGGTGCGGGCGCGCACGGTGGTCGAGATCCACCCGAAGACCGAGCGCGAGACCATCGTCGTCACCGAGATCCCGTACCAGGTGAACAAGGCGAAGCTGGTCGAGCACATCGCCGAGCTGGTGCGCGAGAAGCGGATCGAGGGCATCAGCGACCTGCGCGACGAGTCCTCGCGCGAGGGCATGCGCATCGTCATCGAGCTGAAGCGCGACGCGCTCGCCCAGGTGGTCCTCAACAACCTGTACGCGCACACGCAGATGCAGATGGGCTTCGGCGTGATCATGCTCGCCATCGACGGCGGGCAGCCGCGCGTCCTCACGCTGAAGGAGATGCTCGAGCGCTTCGTGGCGCACCGCCGCGACGTGGTCACGCGGCGCACCCGCTACGAGCTGCGCAAGGCGCGCGAGCGCGAGCACATCCTGCTCGGCTACCAGATCGCGCTCGACCACATCGACGAGATCATCGAGCTCATCAAGAAGGCCAAGGACCGCGACGCCGCCCGCGACGAGATGATGGCGCGGTTCGCGCTCTCCGAGCTCCAGGCGAAGGCCATCCTGGAGATGCAGCTCCAGCGGCTCACCGGCCTGGAGCGCCAGAAGATCCTGGACGAGCTGGCCGAGGTGCAGAAGCTCATCACCCGGCTGAAGGAGATCCTCGCCTCCGAGAAGGTGCTGATGGAGCTGATCGTCGGGGAGCTGCGGGAGGTGAAGCAGCTCTTCGCCGACGAGCGCCGCACCGAGATCCAGGGCGAGGCCACCGACCTCTCCACCGAGGACCTCATCGCCGAGGAGGAGATGGTCGTGACCGTCTCGCACCTCGGCTACGTGAAGCGGAACCCGGTGTCGCTCTACCGCGCCCAGAAGCGCGGCGGCCGCGGCAAGACCGGCGCCGCCACCCGCGACGAGGACTTCCTCGAGAGCCTGTTCGTCGCCTCGACGCACAGCTACCTGCTCGTCTTCTCCGACAAGGGGAAGGTCTACTGGCTGAAGGTCCACGAGATCCCGCCCGCCGGCCGCACCGCCAAGGGCAAGCCCATCGTGAACCTGGTGCAGCTCGCGCCCGGCGAGAAGGTCGCCGCGATCCTGCCGGTGCGGCGGCTGCCCGAGCCGGCCGGCGCCGCCGAGGAGACGCCGGAGGCCGAGGGCGCCGAGGCCGAGAAGGCCGAGGAGGCCACCGCCGAGGGCCCCCCCGCCTTCGTGTTCATGGTCACGCGCAAGGGGCTCATCAAGAAGACCCGGCTCGAGCAGTTCGCGCGCCCGCGCGCCGCCGGGATCATCGGGCTCGGCATCGAGGAGGGCGACGAGCTCATCACGGCGCGCCTCACCGACGGCGGCGGCCACATCCTGCTCTCCACCGCGCGCGGCATGGCCATCCGCTTCGAGGAGTCGGACGTCCGGCCCATGGGGCGGACCGCCTACGGCGTGAAGGGCATCACGCTCGAGGAGGGCGACGAGGTGGTGGCCGGCGCCGCCATCCCCGCGGCCGCCGAGGGCGAGCAGGCGCACACCGTCCTCACCGTCACCGCGAACGGCTACGGCAAGCGCACCGAGCTGGCCGAGTACCGGGTGCAGACCCGCGGCGGCAAGGGGCTCATCACCATCAAGACCACCGAGCGGAACGGCCCGGTGGTCGCGGCGGCCCCCGTCGGCGACGCCGAGGAGGTGATGCTCATCACGAACGCCGGCATGCTCATCCGCATGCCCGCGCGCGGGATCAGCGTCATCGGCCGGAACACGCAGGGCGTCCGGCTCATCACGCTCGAGTCGAAGGAGGAGCAGGTGGTGGGCGTGGCGCGCGTCGCCGAGACCACCCCCGAGGCCGAGGAGGCGGGCGTGCGCGAGGAGCCGGAGGGCGCCGCGCCGGTGGAGACCGCGCCCCAGGACGAGGGCGGCGACGCCGGCGACGCGCCGGGCGAGGGTGGCGAGGGCGGGGAGGGGCCGGAGGAGCAGGGGTGAGGTCGCCCCGGTTCCGCTGGGCCACCGCGGCGCTGGCCGCGGCGCTCGTCCTCGGCTGCAGCTCGGCCGAGCGCAAGCTCGAGGCCGCCACCGCGCTCCGCCACGCCGGCGATCCGCGCGGCGCGCTCGCCGGCTACCAGCAGCTCCTCGCCGACCTGGGCGAGGGGCGGCTCGGCAAGGCCGACGCCGAGGTGCGCTGGAAGGCGCTCAAGTTCGCGGGCGACGTCTCGTACCTCGAGCTGGGCGACTACCAGAGCGCGCTCGCCTACTACCGGCGCATCATCTCGCTCCACCCGGGCGGCCCCGAGGCGCACGAGGCGCGCGGCCGGCTCGGCGACATCTTCCGGGATCGCTACGGCGACCACCTCGCCGCCATCACCCAGTACGCGGACGTGGCCGGCTCCGACTCGCCGGACGCGCCGCGCTACCAGCTCGAGGTGGCGCGCGAGTACCTGGCGCTGAAGCGCTGGGAGCAGGCGCGCACCGAGGCGCGCATCCTGCGCGAGAAGTGGCCCACCCACGAGCTGGCCGACGAGGCGCAGCTGCTCACCGCGCAGTCCTGGGCGCTCGAGCGGCGCGACGAGGAGGCGCTGGGCGCGTTCCAGGCGCTGGTGGACCGGCGCTCGCGCCCGGACGTGAAGGCGCGCGCGCTCGAGGCGCAGGCCCAGATCCACGCGCAGTCCGGCGACCTCGACCGCGCGCTCGAGCTCTACGCGCTCGCGCTGCCGGGGCACCCGAACCCGGACGCGATCCGGACCAACATCGAGGCGGTGCGCGAGCGGCGGGCGCGGGCGGGAACGGCCCGGCCCGGCGACCGCGCCGCGGCGTTCGACAAGGGGTCGGCGAAGCCGGCCCCGCGGGAGGGACCATGAAGACCGAGCTGTCGCAGAAGCTGTTCGAGAAGGCGAACGACCTGTTCCCGGGCGGCGTGAACAGCCCGGTGCGCGCGTTCAAGGGCGTGGGCGGCACGCCGCGCTTCATCGCGCGCGCCAAGGGCTCGCACATCGTGGACGTGGACGGCAACGACTACGTGGACTACGTGCTGTCCTGGGGCCCGATGATCGTCGGGCACTGCCACCCCGAGGTGATGCGCGCGGTGCAGGACGCGATGAAGGAGGGCTCCTCCTTCGGCGCGCCGTCGCCGCGCGAGATCCTGCTCGCCGAGCTGGTGCGCGAGCGGATGCCCTGGGTGGAGAAGATGCGCTTCGTCTCCTCCGGCACCGAGGCCACCACCTCGGCCATCCGCGTGGCGCGCGGCTTCACCGGGCGCGACGACATCGTGAAGTTCGACGGCTGCTACCACGGCGCGGGCGATCCGCTGCTGGTGAAGGCCGGCTCCGGCGTCGAGACGCTGGGCCTCCCCGACTCGCCCGGCGTGCCGGCGGACGTGGCCCGTCACACGCTGACGGCGCCGTACAACGACCTCCCCGCGCTCGAGAAGGTGTTCGAGGCGAAGGGCGCGTCCATCGCCGCGGTGATCCTCGAGCCGGTGGTCGGCAACATGGGCGTGCTCGTCCCCCGCCCCGGCTTCCTCCAGGGCGTCCACGACCTCTGCAAGAAGCACGGCGCGCTCTTCATCGTGGACGAGGTGATGACCGGCTTCCGCCTCTCCTCGGGCGGCGCCTGCGGCCTGTACGGCCTGCGCCCCGACCTCGTCACCTTCGGCAAGGTGATCGGCGCCGGCCTGCCGGTGGGCGCGTTCGGCGGCCGCCGCGACGTGATGGACCGGGTGGCGCCGGCCGGGCCCATCTACCAGGCCGGCACGCTCTCCGGGAACCCGATGGCGATGGCCGCGGGCCACGCCGCGCTGAAGCTCATGACCGAGGCCGCCTACCGGAAGCTCGAGACGCTCTCCGCCGCGCTCGCGGACGGCCTCTCCGCCGCCGCGGCCGAGGCGAAGGTGCCGGTGCAGGTGAACCGCGTCGGCTCGATGCTGACCGTGTTCTTCTCGCACAAGCCGGTGTTCGACGCGGCGACCGCCCGCGCCTGCAACACCCGCCGCTTCGGCGCGTTCTTCCACGCCATGCTCGAGCACGGCGCCTACCTGCCGCCCTCGCAGTTCGAGGCGGCGTTCCTCTCCACCGCCCACACCGACGACGACGTGGCGCGCACCGTGGCCGCGGCGCGCGTCGCGTTCGCCGAGGCCGCGAAGGTGGCCTGACGTTGGGGGAGCTCGACCCGCTCCTCGCCGACCGCTTCGCGGCGTTCGAGGGCATCGCCTACCTCGACGCCGCGAACCAGGGGCCGCTCCCGCTCGCGGCCTCGCGCGCCGGCCGCGAGGCGCTCAAGCTGAAGGAGCAGCCCTGGCGCATCGGGCCGCGCACCTACCTCGGCGCGGTGGACGAGGTCCGCGCGCTGGCGGCGCGGCTGCTCGGCGCGCGCGAGGAGGCCGTCGCGGTCGCGACCGGCGCCGGGCAGATCGTGAACGCGGTCGCGCGCGGGCTCGAGCTCGCCGAGGGCGACGAGATCCTGATCGCCCGGCACGAGTACCCGTCGAACGACTTCCCCTGGCGCTGGCTCGCCCGGCGCGGCGTGCGGGTGCGGGTGGTCGAGCCGGACGATCCGAGCGGCGCGGTCTCGGCGGCGCGGCTCGCCGCCGAGATCGGCCCGCGCACGCGGGTGGTGGCGTTCGCGCACGTCTCGTACCTGCACGGCGGGCGCATCGACCCCGGCCCGGTGGTGGAGGCGGCGCGGCGGGCCGGCGCGCTCACGGTGGTGGACGGCAGCCAGGCGGCGGGCGCGATGCCCTTCGACTTCGGCGGCTCGGGCGTGGACGTCTACGCGGCCGCCGCCTACAAGTTCCTGCTCGGCCCCTACGGCACCGCGCTCGGCCTGTTCTCGTCCGCCGCGCTGGACCGGCTGGCGGTGGGCGACCTCAACTGGTGGGCGGTGAAGGGCTCGGAGGACTTCGAGCACCTGCCCACCGCGGTCGAGCTTCGGCCCGGCGCGCGGCGCTACGACGCGCACCAGACCGCGAGCTTCAACAACCTGCTCCCGCTGGCGGAGTCGCTGCGCCTCCTGCTCGAGGCGCAGCCGGCCCGGATCCAGGCGCACGCCCGCGCGCTCGGCGATCGGCTGCTCGCGGCGCTTCCCCCGGGCTGGGAGGCGGCGAGCCCGCTCGCGCCCGAGGCGCGGAGCCACCTCCTCTGCGTGCGGGCGTCGGCCGGCGGCGCCGCCACCGAGGCCGGCCAGGACGCCCTGCGCGCGGCCCGGGTCTGGACGTCGCTCCGGGGCGGCCGAATCCGCGTCGCGCCGCACCTTTACAGCACCCCGGAGGACGTGGACCGGCTGGTCGCCGCCCTCCCACCCGCGGGGTGAAGCGAGATGGCTCCGGGCGGGGGGCGCGGCCATTGACGCCGCGATTCCCGCCTGCTATACGGGCGTGCCCTTCGGCTCGCCGAAGCATCGGTAACCTCCGGTGATTCCGGGGACGAGGGGCGGAGGCGCACAGTGCCGGGACCGAGCGATCGAGAGCGCCGGGATCCGGAGCGGAAGGGGCTCTCGAACCTTGCGCAGGGCTACGGCAAGGCGGCGCCATACATGGGCGCCTCCACCTCGCTGGTCGCCTCCGTCGGGCTGTTCGCCTGGGCCGGCCACTGGCTGGACGGGAAGCTGGGGAACGAGAGGCCGTGGTTCCTGCTCCTCGGCGCGCTGCTCGGGATGATCGGCGGCTTCATCAGCTTCTTCAGGACCGTACTCGGATCGGGGAAGAAGGACCGTTGAGTTGAAGCACCAGCTCCTCACCGCCGCCGTCGCCGCCGCGTTCGTCGCGCTCGCGCTCGCCTCCGGGTCGTACCGGCGTGGCGCGCTGGTCGGCGCCTCGATCTCCGGCGTGACCGCCCTCGCCTCCATCGTCGCCATGGCGCGCTTCGCGCGCGGGTCGAAGCCGGTGCAGCGCGCGCTCGCGGTGATGGCCTCCGCGTTCCTCGCCCGCATCCTCCTCGTCGCGCTCGGGACCTTCGCGGTCGCGCGCGCGGGCGAGAGCATCTACGCCTTCGTCGTCGCCTTCTTCGTGCCCTACTTCGTCTTCAGCGCCATCGAAGGCGCCTTCGTCCACTCGCTCAACCGAGGAACGGGAACGACCGCATGACCGCCGCCACGCTCGTCACGCTCGCCCTCAGCCTCTCGCTCGCCCAGCACGACGCCGCGCCCGCGCCGGTCGCCGCCCCGGTCGAGCAGCACGGCCAAGCCCCCGAGGCCGCCCCCGACGCGCATGGCTCGCCGGCTGGCGAGCCCGGCGCCGCCGTCGAGGCCCACGCCGCCGCCGCCGAGCACGGCGAGGCTGCCGGCCACGAGGGCGGGCACGACGAGAGCCTGGGCGCGGTGATGCTGCACCACGTCACCGACGGCTACGTCATCGAGCACCCCGGCCTCTGCCACGGCGGCCTCGCCTGGAACTGCGAGTGGGATCTCCGCGAGACGTTCGGCGACTCGCTCAAGTTCGGCAAGCTCGACATGACGCCCACCAAGCACGTCGTCATGATGTGGCTCGCCTCGGCGCTGCTGCTCGTGGTGGTGCTCGGCGCGGTCCGCAAGAAGAGCCTGGTGCCGCGGGGCCTCTACAACTTCATCGAGCTGCTGGTCGCGTTCGTCCGGAACGAGATCGCGGTGAAGAACATGGGCGAGAAGGACGCGGACCGCTTCACCCCGTACCTCGTCACGGCCTTCTTCTTCATCCTGTTCCTGAACCTGTTCGGCCTGCTGCCGTTCTCGGCCACCGCCACCGCGAACCTCTCGGTGACCGTGGCGATGGCGCTCTTCACCTTCGTCATCACGCAGTACGCGGCCATCCGCGCCATGGGCATGGGCGGGTACCTCGCCCACCTCACCGGCGGCGTGCCGAAGTCGCTCGCGCCGCTGTGGCTCATCATGATCCCGGTGGAGTTCCTGGGCCTGTTCACGAAGCCCTTCGCCCTCACCGTCCGACTCTTCGCGAACATGCTGGCGGGCCACTTCGTGATCCTGGCGCTGCTCGGCCTGATCTTCGCGCTGGGCACGCCCTGGGTGGCGTTCGGCTCGGTGCCGATGGCGCTCAGCATCTTCCTGCTCGAGCTCTTCGTGGCGTTCGTGCAGGCCTACATCTTCACCATGCTCTCCTCGCTGTTCATCGGCGCCGGCCTGGTGCACCACGGCGACGACCACGGGCACGCGGAGGAGCACGGTCACGCCGGGCCCGCCGCGGGCTCGGAGCACGGTTCACACGTGGCGGGGGCGTCCCCCGGCCATGGGTAGTCGAGCGCGGTAAGCGCCCCGGGAACGAGCGGCCCGGCAACACCGCCCACGCAGCACCGGAGAATGCAGCCATGACCTCTGCCGCCCTCGCGTACCTGTCCGCCGGCTTCGGCGCCGGCCTCGCCGTCCTCGGCGCCGGCCTCGGCATCGGCAAGCTCGCCGCCGCCGCCATGGAGGGCTCGGCCCGCCAGCCGACCGCCGCCGGCGACATCCGCACCTCGATGATCATCGCCGCCGCCCTCATCGAGGGCGCGACGCTCTTCGCGATCGTCGTGTGCCTCCTCCTCTCCTTCGCCAAGTAAGCGCTCCGCGATCCGCGGAGCCCAGCGTCCCCTGGGAGTGACTGCCATGGCCTCCATCCTCTCGCCGGTCCCGGTGCTCGCCGCTGGCGGCATCGCCGACATCAACCCCGGCCTCACGCTCTGGACCGCCATCACGTTCCTCGTGATGCTCGCGGTCCTCGCGAAGTTCGCGTGGGGGCCGATCGTGAAGATGCTGGCCGAGCGCGAGCGCTCGATCCGCGAGGCCATCGACTCGGCCAAGAAGGAGCGGGCCGAGGCGGAGCGGCTGCTCGCCGCCCAGAAGGAGTCGCTCTCCAAGGCGCAGCGCGAGGCCGCCGAGCTCGCGCGCCGCAACCAGCAGGAGGTGGAGGCGCTCCGCCAGGAGCTCACCGCCAAGGCGCGCAAGGAGGCGGACGAGCTGGTCGCGGAGGCCCGCCGCCAGATCGCCGAGGAGCTGGTGAAGGCCAAGGCCGAGCTCAAGGCGCAGGTGGTGGATCTCGCCATCGACGCCGCCTCGCGGCTGGTGAAGGCGAACCTCGACGAGAAGTCCCAGCGGGCGCTCGTCGAGGAGTACATCGCGCAGCTCCCGGCGAACCGCGCGGCCTAGCCGCCCGGTTCCCGCTGCTCGCATCGCGCTCCGGCGGGCCCCCGCGTCCGCCGGAGCGTTTTCGTTTCTTGCGGGATAGAGAGAGCAGGACATGGGCCTCTCCATCGGCATCGTCGGCCTCCCGAACGTCGGGAAGTCCACCCTCTTCAACGCGCTGCTCGGCGCCGCGCAGGCGGCGGCCGCCAACTACCCGTTCTGCACCATCGAGCCGAACGTGGGGGTGGTGCCGGTGCCGGACGCGCGCCTCGACGCGCTCTCGGCCCTGTTCAAGCCGAAGAAGACCACCCCGACCACGCTCGAGTTCGTGGACATCGCCGGCCTCGTCGCCGGCGCGTCCAAGGGCGAGGGGCTCGGCAACCAGTTCCTCGCGAACATCCGCGAGGTGGACGCCATCGCCCACGTGCTGCGCTGCTTCGAGGACCCCGACGTCGTGCACGTTGCCGGCAAGGTGGACCCGCGCGGCGATCGCGACGTGGTCGAGACCGAGCTGATGCTGAAGGACCTCGACTCGGTCGAGAAGAAGCGCGAGCGCGCGCTCAAGAACACCAAGGCCGCCGGCAAGGCCGGCGAGCTGGCGAAGCTCGAGGTGGCGGCGCTCGACCGGGTGAAGGCGGGGCTGGAGGCCGGCACGCCGGTGCGCGCCCAGCCGCTCTCCGACGAGGACCGCGCCGCGGTGAAGGACCTGTTCCTGCTCACCTCGAAGCCGGTGCTGTACATCGCGAACGTGGACGAGTCGCAGCTCGGCAAGGAGGCCACCGACCCGAGCATCCTGGCGGTGAAGGCGCTCGCCGACGCCGAGGGCGCGCCCATGGTGGAGATCTCCGGCAAGGTGGAGTCCGAGCTCGTCGAGCTGGCGCCGCCGGAGCGCGCCGAGTACCTCGCCTCCCTCGGCCTCGAGGAGCCCGGCCTGCACCGCCTGGTGCACGCCGGCTACCGGCTGCTCGGCCTCATGACCTACTTCACCTCCGGAGAGGACGAGTGCCGCGCCTGGACCGTGCGCCAGGGCTCGCGCGCGCCGCAGGCGGCGGGCGTCATCCACACCGACTTCGAGAAGGGCTTCATCAAGGCCGAGGTCATCCGCATCGAGGACCTCCTCGAGCTGAAGACCGAGGCCGCCTGCCGCGAGAAGGGCAAGCTGCGCATCGAGGGCAAGGACTACGTCGTCCAGGACGGCGACGTGATGCACTTCAGGTTCAACGTCTGACGGGGCTGCGCCCCGCCCCACGGAGCGGAGCTCCGCGGGGCCCCACCCTGCTGCGCGGGGCCCGTGACCTCGCGCGCCCGCCTGCGCGGGCACGCGCGAGGTCCCCGCGGGTGCGGCTTTGCCGCGCTGGGTCTGCGCGCCTCAGCGCGCCGCCCGCGCGCGGACGTTCGCGATCCGCACCGCCAGCCTGAGCGCCGCGATCATCGAGGCGGCGCTCGCCTTGCCCTTGCCGGCGATGTCGTAGGCGACGCCGTGGTCCGGGCTGGTGCGGACGATGGGCAGCCCCAGCGTCACGTTCACCGCCGGATCCCCGCCCACCGCGTCGAGCAGCTTCACCGGGATGAGCCCCTGGTCGTGGTAGAGCGCGACCACCGCGTCGAACTCGCCCAGCGCGGCGCGGAAGAACACCGAGTCGGCCGGGAACGGGCCGGCCGCGGGCGCGCCGGCGGCGCGGGCCGCCTCGAGCGCGGGGGCGAGCAGCCGCGACTCCTCGTCCCCGAACGCGCCCTCCTCGCCCGCGTGCGGGTTGAGCGCGGCGAGCGCGAGGCGCGGCCGGGCGATGCCGAGGTCGTCGCGGAGCGCGCGGTGGGTGATGGCGAGCGTCTCGACGATGCGCGGCACGGTGAGCGCGCGCCGCAGCCGCGAGAACGCGACGTGGTTCGTGACGAGCGCGATGCGGAGCCGGTCGCCGGCCAGCATCATCACCGAGCGGCGCACGCCGCAGGCGGCCTCCAGCCACTCGGTGTGACCCACGAACCCGGGCAGCGCCCGCGCCACCTGCGCCTTCGACACCGGCGCCGTGCACATCGCCGCCGCGGCGCCCTCGCGGACGGCGCGGAAGGCGGCCTCCACGTAGGCGAGCTGGGCCGCGCCGGCCTGCGGCGCGGGGCGGCCGGGCCTGAGCTGGGCGGCCGGGAGCGCGGTGGTGGCGACGAGCGCGCCGCCCGGCGGGAGCGGCGCGCCGGGCTCCACCACCGGCAGGCCCAGGTCGCCGAGCGCGCGCGCGAGCACGCGCCGATCGCCGAACACCAGGGGGACGAGCTCGCCGCGCAGGGCGCGGAGCGCGCCCGCGGTGACCTCCGGCCCGACGCCGGAGGGGTCGCCGAGCGAGATGGCGATGCGCGGGCGCCCCGCGCGGCTCACGGCCGCAGCTCGGGGAGCTTCACGTCGATGAGCGCGTCGCGCCGGAGCTCGGCCACGTACTGCTGCCGGTAGTTCTCGGCCTGCTCCTCGCCGAGCCGCTGCCGGATCTCCTCGCGGGCCTGCTCGAAGCTCTTGCCGCCGCCGCGCCGCCGCTCCTCGACCTTGAGGATGTGCACGCCCGGGCCCGCCTCGACCAGCCCGGAGATCTCGCCGGTCTTCAGCGCGAACGCGGCGTCCTCGAGCGTCCGGTGGATGGTGCCGCGCTTCAGCCAGCCCAGCTCGCCACCCTCCTCGGCCGACGGGCCGCGGGAGACGGCCTTCGCGACCGCGCCGAAGTCCTCGCCGGTCTTGAGCCGCTGCAGCACCCGCTGGCCCTCGGCGCGCGCCTGGGCCTGCGCCTGCTTGCCGCCGCCCTCGGGGAACGGGATGAAGATGTGGCGGACCCGCACCTCGTCCTCGCCGTCGAACTCCTGCGGGTGGGACTGGTAGTAGTTGCGCAGGTCCTCCTCGGACGTCTTGATCTTCCCGGCCACCTTGTACTGGAGGAGCGAGAAGTTCTGCAGCTCGCGCCGGATGCGGGTCCGGTAGTCGGCCATGGAGTAGCCCTCGGAGGCGAGGGCGGACTCGAGCTGCGCGTCGGTGAAGCCGTTCTGCTTCTTCACGCCCTCGATGGCGTCGTCCACCTGCTTCTCGGTGACCTCGATCTCGAGCTCCTTCGCCTTCTCGGCGAAGAGCTTGTCCGAGACCACCTGGTCGAACGCGCGCCGGAGCGCCTCGGCGCGGGCGCGGTCGCGCTCCGGGCCGGCGGGGAGCGCGTCGGCCGCGGCCAGCCCGAGCGCGGCGGCGCGCTGCTCCAGCTCCTGCAGCGTGACCACGTCGCCGTTCACGATGGCGGCCACCCGGTCGAGCACGCGCCGCGGCTGGGCCGCGGTGGCCGGAGGCGTCGTCGCGGCGGGCGTGGCCGGCGCGGCGCTGGAGAGGGTGACGGCGAGCAGCGCGAGGGAGAGGTTCAAGGGGTCACCGCGGCGAGGGCCTTCTCGTCGATCTCGATCTGGGCGCGCTTGCGGAGGGCCTCGAGGTACTCCGCCTGCGCCCCGGCCCGCTTCTCGCGGCCGAGCTTCTCGGCGATCTCGGCGCGCGCTTGCTCCAGCGTGCGCCGCTGCGCCGGCTTCTTCTCCACCACCTTGAACAGGTGGAAGCCGTACGGGGACGGGGTGACGTCGGAGATCACGTTCACCGGCAGCGCGAAGCAGGTGTCGAACACCTCCGGGAACCCGGAGCCGCGCCCGATGAAGCCGAGGTCGCCGCCGCCCTTGCCCTCGGGGGCGATGGACGAGCGGCGCGCCACCTCGGCGAACGTCTGCGGGTTGCGGCGGAGCTTCTCGCGCACCTGGGCTGCCTCTTCGCGGGACGCGACGACGATCTGGAGCACGTGCACCCGCTCCGGCTCCTGGAACTCGGCGCCGTGCTCCGCGTAGTAACGCTCGACCTCGGCGTCCACCACCTGGACCTGCGGGAACACCTCCTGCTCGAACAGGCGCTCCACCGTGAGCTGGTCCTTGAGGCGGGCCTTCAGCTCGGCCTGGCTGAGCCGCTCCTGCGCGAGCAGGTCGTCGAAGTGCGTGCCGGGGTACTCCGCCCGGAGGCGGAGGAAGGCCCGCTCGACCTGGTCCTGGCCGACCACGATCGAGCGGGCGCGCGCCTGCTGGAGCAGCAGCGCGCGATCGACGAGGTCGTCGAGCACGCGCCGCCGCAGCACGTCGCCGGCGGCCGGCGCCTGGCCCTCCGCGCCCGCCTGCGCGTCGCGCAGCTCGCGCGCGAGCGCGTCGGGCGGGATCGGCTCCCCGTTCACGACCGCCACCGCGCCGGGCGCGGGGCGCTCGCCGGAGCGAGCGCCGCCGCAGCGGCCGCAGCCGGCCGCGAGCGCGGTCGCGATCAGGATGGGCGCGAGGGCCGGGCGCACGTCACTTCGCCGGGGCGGGGGCCGGGGCCGGCTGGGCCGGCGCGGCGGCCGGGGCGGGCGCGCCCATGGGGCGGGGGCCGGCGCCCATGGGGCCGTGGCCGCCGGGCATCATGCCGGGCATCCCGGGCATGCCGCCCATGCCGGCCGGCGCGGCGGCCGAGACCTCCACCGCCTCGAGCGCCTTCTCGTCGATGCTGACCTTGGCGTCGTCGCGCAGCTTCTTCAGCCAGGCGTCGAACTCCTTGGTCTTCTTCTCGCGGTAGAGCTTGGTCTGGATCTGCGGCTTCACCTGCTCGAACGTCCGGTTCAGCTCGTCCTGCTCGCCGGTGCCCTTCACCAGGTAGACGCCGTTCGGGGTCTCGAGGACGCCGCTGGTCGCGCCGGGCTGCAGGTTGTACGCGACGTCGGCGAACTCCTTCGAGTACGCCTTCTCCAGGTCCTCGCGCGTCTTGAAGCCGAGGTCGCCGGCGGTGGCCTTGCTGGCCGCGTCCTCGGAGAACTCGTTCACGAGCTGCGCGAACGCGAGCGTGTTCTTCTTCTCCTCGGCCTTCAGCTTCGCGAGCGCCTTCTTCGCGAGGGCGACCTTGGCGGCGCGCTCCGGGCTGCCGGCGGGCGCGTTCCACACGATCGCGGCGAGGCGCACGCGGCGCGGCCGGTAGTACTCGGCCTTGTGCTCGTCGTAGTACTTCTGCAGGTCGGCCTCGGGGAGCGCCTCGGCGGCCGCGCCGCTCGCGTCCTGGAAGTTCTTCTGGACGAGCTTCTGGACCATCACCTTCTTCAGCGTGAGCTGGACCTCGGGGTCGTTCGCCAGGCCCTGCCGCTCGGCCTCGCGCGCCAGCACCTCGAACCGGACCAGGTTGTCGAGGAACTCCTTCTTGCGCTCGAGCGTGGAGTAGCGGGCGCGGATGAACGGCGACTGCTCGTCGAGGCGCGCCTTCAGCTCGCCGGCGGTGATGGTGAACCCGTTGCCGGTGGCGACGGCGGGGCCGGACTTCTTCGAGTCCTTGGACTGCGGCTGGCAGGCGGTGGCCGCCAGCGCGACGAGGCCGAGGAGGGCGATGCGACGCAGCATGGTCGATGCTCCTTGAGGTGTGGAAAGGACCTGGGGTGCGAACGCGCGGGGCGCCTGCCGTGTTCCCCCCGGCGAGCGGCGGAGCGCGCGCTTCCGAGCCCCGGAAAAGAGCACGGAACGGGGCGCCGATCAAGGATGCGCCGGGCCGGCCGGCACCGCGGAAATCCGGCGTGGCGCCGCCCGCTTGGACCCCGGGTGCCCCTCACTCCGCGCGCGCGCAGCGCGCCAGGCCGGCGAGCACCTCGCGCACCGCCTGCAGCAGCTCGCGGCCGCTCGCGGCCTGCATCGCCGGCGAGGGCGCCGCGGCCGGCGGCGGCTGGGCGCGGCGGGCGGCGTCGGCGGCCACGCGGCGCTGTGCCGCAGCCTGCCGCGGGCTCTGCCGCGCCGCGGCGCCCTTCGCCGGGCGCGCCGCGACGGCCTTCGGCGCCGGCGGCCCGCCGAGCTGCGCCACCAGCTTCATGTCCGGGGTGAGCCGGAGCGCGCCGGCCGAGGCCTGCACGTGCTTCGCGAGCTGGAACGGGTCGAGCGCGGCCGACTCGCCCAGCGTGAGGACGAGCCGCCCCGGCCCGGTCTCGAGCGCGCGGATGCGCAGCGCGCGCAGCCGGACCTTCACCGCCATGACCTCGAACAGCGCGTCCACCTCGTCCGGCGGGTCGCCGCAGCGGTCCACCATCTCGGCCCGGACCTCGTCGAGGTCCTCGTCGGTGGAGGCCTGCGCGAGCCGCTTGTAGAAGAACAGCCGCTGGTGGACGTCGGGCATGTACGGGTCGGGGATGAACGCCGGCACCGGCAGCTGCACGTCCGGGTCGATCTCCTCGCGCGGCGCCTCGCCCTTCAGCTCGCGCACCGCCTCGTCGAGCAGCTCCTGGTACAGCTCGAACCCCACCGCCTCGATCTGGCCGGACTGGTCCTTGCCGAGCAGGTTGCCCGCGCCGCGGATCTCGAGGTCGTGGCTCGCGATCTTGAAGCCGGCGCCCAGCTCGCTGAACCGCTGGAGCACCTCGAGCCGCTTCTGCGCGTCCTTCGTGACCGGGCGGCGCGCCGGCACGAGCAGGTACGCGTAAGCGCGCTCCCGGCTTCGGCCGACGCGGCCGCGGATCTGGTAGAGCTGCGCCAGGCCGAAGTGGTCGGCGCGGTTCACGATGATGGTGTTCGCGCTGGGGATGTCGAGGCCGGACTCGATGATGCTCGTGGCGAGGAGCACGTCGAGCTCCTTGTCCACGAACTGCGTCATGACGTGCTCGAGCTTCCCCTCGCCCATCTGCCCGTGCGCGACGCCCACCCGCGCCTTCGGCACGAGCTCGCCGAGGAAGCGCTGCATGGCGTGGATCGAGCGCACGCGGTTGTGGACGAAGAACACCTGCCCGCCGCGCTTCAGCTCGGTCTCGATGGCCTCCTTCACCGCGGCCGGGTCGAACTTCATCACGAAGGTGCGGATGGCCCGGCGGTCCTCCGGCGGCGTCGCGATGATGGAGAGGTCGCGCACGCCGGCGAGGCTCATGTGCAAGGTGCGGGGGATGGGCGTGGCGGTGAGCGTGAGCACGTCCACGAGCTTGCGCAGCTTCTTCAGGCGCTCCTTGTGCGCGACGCCGAAGCGCTGCTCCTCGTCCACCACCACCAGGCCCAGGTCCTTGAACGACACGTCGGCCGCGAGCAGCCGGTGCGTGCCGACGAGGATGTCCACCTTGCCGTCGGCGGCGGCCTTCAGCGCCCGCTTCACCTCGTCGGCGGTGCGCATGCGCGAGACCGCCTCGATGCGCACCGGGTAGCCCTTGAACCGCTCGCGGAACGTGCGCTCGTGCTGGGCCGCGAGCACGGTGGTGGGCACGAGCACCGCCACCTGCTTCTTCGCGAGCACCGCCAGCATGGCGGCGCGCATCGCCACCTCGGTCTTGCCGTAGCCCACGTCGCCGCAGACCAGCCGGTCCATGGGCGCGGCCGCGGCCGGGCCCTGGCGGCCCTTGCGCATGTCGCGGACCACGTCCTCGATGGCCTTCGCCTGGTCGGGCGTCTCCTCCCAGGGGAACTCCGCCTCGAACTCGCGGAACAGCTCGTCCGGCTCCGGGTAGGCGAAGCCGGGGTGGGCGGCGCGGGCCGCGTAGATGTCGAGCAGCTCGGCGGCCATCTTGAGGAGCTGCTCCTTCACCCGCGCCTTGCGGAGCGCGAAGGAGCTGCCGCCCAGCCTGTCGAGCCGGATCGTCTCGGGCGAGGCGCCGGTGAACTTCTGCACCTGGCGCAGCTTCGCGACCGGCAGGTAGAGCCGGTCGGCGCCGTCGTAGGCGAGGACGAGGAAGTCGCCCTCCACCCCGCGGATCTGCATCTTGGTGAGGCCCAGGTACTTGGCGATGCCGTGCTCGACGTGCACGACCAGGTCGCCCTCGTTCAGCTCGCGGAACGCCGCCGCGAACGCGTTCTCCTCGGCGGCGCGGCGCGCCTTCTTGCGCACGCGGCGGCCGAAGATCTCCTCGTCGGAGACCACCGCCAGGCCCGCGGCCGCGTCCACGAAGCCGGCCGAGATCTCGCCGGCGAAGACGTGCACGTGCACCGCCGGGTCGTAGAGCTCCCGCGGCGCGCCGGGCGGGCCGGTATGGACGCGCGAGTGCTGGCGCCGGTCCTCGAGCAGGCGGCGGAGGCGCTCGGACGCCGACGCGGTCCCGGCCGCCACCACCGCCGCGATGCCGCGCTTGCGCCAGTCCTCGAGCCGCCGGGTGAGCGGGGCGAGCGCGCCCTCCTCGCCGTGCGCGCCCTCGATCTCGGCGCGGATGCCGGCGGTCTCCTCGAGCGCGACGCGGATGGGCTCCTCGGTGCCGAGCCACACCTGGTGCCGGACCACCGTCGGCAGCGCCAGCGCGCGGGCGCGCGCCTCGGCGCCGGGGAGGAAGTGCGCCGCGGGCGGCAGCACCAGCTCCTCGCGGTCCAGCGCGGCGGCGTGCTCGCGGGCGAGCGCCTCGTCGAGCTCGGCGAGCGCGTCCTCCACCGCCGCGACCCCGTCCACGTAGACCGCGGTCCCGGGCGGCAGGTAGTCGAACAGCGTGCCGAGGCCCCCCGGGTGGAAGCCGGGGAGCAGCGCCTCCAGCCCGAAGAACGGCGTGCCGGCGTCGATGGCGTCGAGCACCTCGCGCACCCGCGAGGTGGGGCGGTTCACCCGCTCGGCGACCTCGCGCACCGCGGTCTTGGCGGCCTCCTTGCCCTCCTCGGTGAAGAGCGCCTCGCGCGAGGGGCAGAGCAGCACCTCCTCCACGTCGCCCTCGCTGCGCTGGTTGGACGGGTCGAACGCGCGGCAGCTCTCGATCTCGTCGCCGAAGAACTCGAGCCGCACCGGCCTCGGGTCGGCCGGGCTCCAAAGGTCCACGATGCCGCCGCGGACCGCGAACGTGCCCGGGTCCTCGACGAGCGGCGTGCGGGCGAAGCCGAGCAGCACGAGCTTCGCGGCGAGCGCCTCGCGGTCCACCTCGATGCCCTTGCCGAGCAGGTCCGAGCCGGCCTCGAACACCCGCCGTGGCACGGTGCGGCGCGCCAGCGCGCGGGCCGAGACCACCACCGCCTTCGCCTGCTCGGGGGCGAGGTGCAGGCGCGCCAGCGCGGCGAGCCGCTCCATCTCCACGCCGCGGTCGGGCGAGAGGTCGTCGTAGGGGAGCACCGCGTCGGCGGGGACGCGGAGCACCGCGCCCTCGCCCAGGAAGAAGGCGAGGTCGCGGGCGAGCGCGTCCGCCTCCTCCTCGTCCGCCGCCACCGCCAGCACCGAGCGGGCGCGGCCCGGGCCGGGGGCGAGCAGGTCGCGGACCAGGAGGCCGCGCGCGGCCCCCACGAGGCCGGTGACGTCGGCGCGGCGCTTCTCCTCGAGGGCGCGGCGCACGCGATCGCGCGCGCTCGCGCCCGGGGTCTCTCCTGTTGCTGCGGTCATGGCGGGGCTCGGAGCGGGCGGCATATTAGGGGCGCGGGCGGGTGCTGTCACGGCGAACGGCGACGGCGCCGCGGGTGCGCGCTTCCGGCGCGGGGCCACGGGACGGGGAGCGGCGCGCGGCGGATGGGACGGGACCCCGGCGGGAGGAAAGCGGAGGCGCCGGGCTGCGATCGACCTTCGCCGCGCCCGCACCCCCGAGGTCGCGGGGCCGCGTCACCGGCCGGGGACTTCGGAGGTGCGCCCGCGCCGATCCTCGTCGCGCCCGGCGCCCGCCGTGGAAATAGTGTAAGCCCGCGGCAGGACGCGCGCTCGCGGGACGCGGCCGTTCCTTGATCGACGTGTGGGCGGCCGGTACACTCGACGCGCTCCTCGATTGCTGGCAGAGGGACCCCGTGCGGTACCCGCATCCACGCCTCGCATCCACCGCGGCGCTCGCCGCGCTTCTGCTCGCCGCCTGCGGCGGGGCGGAGGAGCCGCGCCCGAGCGAGGACGCGGCGCCGCTCGTCTCGACGCTCGCGACCGCGCCGTCGGGCGGCGCGGAGCGGCTGCGGGCCGGCGAGGTGGCCGCGGCGCGCGCGTCGTTCGAGGCGGCGCTCGACGCCAGCCCCGACCAGCTCGGCGCGCTGAACGACCTCGCCGTCTCCTACCTCGTCGAAGGCCACCCCGACGCGGCCCGCCGCCTGCTCGACGAGGTGGTCTCCACCGGCAGCCCGCCGGAGCAGCAGGCGGCGCTGGTCAACCTGGGCGAGCTGTACGCGCTGGAGGGCTACCTCCCGGCGGCCCAGGCGCACCTCGAGACCGCCCGCGACATCGACCCGGCTCGCCCGGGGCCCTGGTACGCGCTCGCGATCCTGGCGGACGCGCGCGGCGACCTGCCGGGCGCCCGCGCGGCGCTCCGCGAGGCGCTCCGGCTGGACGCGGACGGTGCGGCGAGGGCCGGATTCGCTTACGTCTACGCCGAGGAGCGCGTGCACCTCGAGGCCCTGATCGCCGAGCAGGCGGGCGATCCGGCCGGCGCCGCGGCCCGGTGGCGGGAGCTGTCGCAGGGGCGGTTCCCGGTGCTGGCCGGGGCGGCGCAGCGGCACCTCGCGGGCGAGTAGACGCGGACAAGGCGATGGCCACGGCGGACGAGCTGGACAGGCGGGAGCGCGAGATCCTCCGCGCGCTGGTCCAGGACTACATCCACACCGGCGAGCCGGTCGCGAGCCAGCCGCTCCTCTCGCGGCACGAGCTGGAGTGGTCGCCGGCCACGGTGCGGAGCGTGATGGCCGACCTCGAGGCGCTCGGCTTCCTCGAGAAGCCGCACGCGTCCTCGGGCCGGATCCCCACCGAGCGCGGCTACCGGCTGTACGTGGACACGATGCTGAAGGTGCGGCCGCCCAGCCCGGCGGACCGCGACCGGATCGAGCGGCTGGCCCAGGCCGCGCCGGACGTGTCCTCGCTCATCGAGGGCACCGCCGACCTGCTCCACTCGCTCTCGCACCACGCCGGCGTGGTGACGACGCCGCGGCCGCAGGCCGACCCGGTGCGCCAGCTCGAGTTCGTGCGCCTGCGCGAGAACCGCGTGCTGGTGGTGTTCGTGTCCGCGGCCGGGATCGTCACGAACAAGCTGGTGCAGCTCGAGTTCACCATGGAGCCGGCCGAGCTGGAGCGGGCGGCGGCCTACCTGAACGAGAAGCTGCACGCCCGCGCCGAGGCGGCGGAGCCGGAGCTGGCGGCGCTGCGCGCGGCCATCCTCGGCGACATGCGCGCCGACCAGAGCGCGCTCCACGACCTCCTGCAGAAGGCGCTCGTGCTCGCCGAGCAGTCGTTCGCCGCGGCCGGCGTGGAGAAGGTGGTGATGGAGGGCGAGTCGAGCTTCCTCGACGCGCCGGAGTTCTCGGACGTGCAGAAGGCCCGCGCGCTGCTGCGCGGCTTCGCCGAGAAGGACCGGATCCTGCGCGTGCTGGATCGCGTGCTCACCGCGCAGGAGGTCCAGATCTTCATCGGCGCGGAGAGCGAGTTCGCGACCGTGCCGGACGTGTCGGTGGTGGCGGCGCCCTACGGCCGCGGCGACCGCGTGCTCGGCACGCTCGCGGTGGTGGGTCCGACGCGCATGAACTACGCGCGGGTCATCCCGCTCGTGGACCTCACCGCGCGGCAGATCTCCCGGGCGCTCGCGGCGCTGTCCGAGGGCGGCTGAGCGAGCACCCGCCGGGGCCGCGGCGGCGCGCCCCGGACGCGGGCGGATCGCCTTGTTCGCGGCGGCGCCCGCGTGCCGTGATGCGGGCTCCCGGTCCGGGGGCCCTCCGGGCCGCAACTCCGCTCGATCACGGCGAAAGAGGCGATGGCAGAGAGCCACGAAAAAGGCGCGTTCCAGGCGGACATCCCCGCGAACGCGGTGGAGGAGGCGCTCCGCTCGGTGGAGCGCATCTCGCACGGCGAGGAGGCCGCGGCCGGCCAGCCCGCCGGGGCGGGCGAGCCCGGCGTCGAGCTCACGCCCGAGGTCGAGGGCGCCCCCGCCGGCGACCCGGCGGCGCTCGCCGCCCGCGTGCAGCTCCTCGAGGCGCAGCTCGAGCTGTCGCAGTCGAAGGCGCGCGAGACGCTCGAGCGCCTGAAGGACGAGCACGAGCGGCTGCTCCGCGCCGCCGCCGACCTCGAGAACTTCAAGAAGCGCGCGGCGCGCGAGCGCGACGAGGTCCAGAAGTTCGGGAGCGAGCGGCTCCTCAAGGACCTGCTCCCGGCGCTGGACGGCCTCGACCGCGCGCTCGCGGCTGCGGCCGACGAGGACCCGCTCGCGAAGGGCGTGCGGATGGTGCGCGCGACGCTGGAGCAGGCGCTCGCGAAGCACGGCGTGAAGGGCTTCTCCGCCATGGGCGCGCCGTTCGACCCGGCGCTGCACGAGGCGCTCATGCAGGTCCCCACCGCGGACGCGGCCCCGGGCACGGTGGTGCTCGAGCACGCGCGCGGGTTCACCCTCAACGACCGGCTGGTCCGGCCCGCCATGGTCGGGGTCGCCGTCGCGCCCCCGCCCGCCGCCGCGCCGCCGGCGGACGGCGACGCCGGCCCGGAGTAGCGGCCGCGCCCGCCCCACGGGAGCCGGAGCCCACGAGATGAGCAAGGTCATCGGCATCGACCTCGGGACGACCAACAGCTGCGTCTCGGTGATGGAGGGCGGCGAGGTGGTCGTGATCCCGAACAGCGAGGGATCGCGCACCACGCCGTCCATGGTCGCGTTCACCGAAGGTGGAGAGCGCCTGGTCGGCCAGATCGCGAAGCGGCAGGCGATCACCAACCCGGAGTCCACCGTCTACGTGGTGAAGCGGCTCATCGGCCGCAAGTTCGGGGACGCCGAGGTGCAGCGGTCGGCGGGGCTCGTGCCCTACCGGATCGTGGCGGCCGACAACGGCGACGCCTGGGTGGACGTGGGCGGCAAGGGCTACTCGCCCGCCGAGATCTCGGCCATGGTGCTGGCGCGGATGAAGCAGACCGCGGAGGACTACCTGGGCGAGCCGGTCACCGAGGCGATCGTCACCTGCCCGGCCTACTTCAACGACGCCCAGCGCCAGGCCACCAAGGACGCGGGCCGCATCGCCGGCCTGAACGTGCTGCGCATCATCAACGAGCCCACCGCGGCCGCGCTCGCCTACGGCATCGACAAGCAGCAGGCGGGCAAGTCGGAGCGCGTGGCGGTGTACGACCTCGGCGGCGGCACGTTCGACATCACCATCCTCGAGCTGAACCAGGGCGTGTTCGAGGTGAAGGCCACCAACGGCGACACGTTCCTGGGCGGCGAGGACTTCGACCAGCGGCTCATGGACTGGCTCTCGAAGCGGTTCCAGGAGCAGAACGGCATCGACCTGCGCCGCGACCGCATGGCGCTGCAGCGGCTGAAGGAGGCCGCCGAGCGGGCCAAGCACGAGCTGTCCAGCGCCGGCGAGACCGAGGTGAACCTCCCGTTCATCACCGCCGACGCGACCGGGCCGAAGCACCTCGCCGAGACCATCGACCGCGCCACGCTGGAGGAGCTGGTCGGCGACCTGGTGGAGAAGACCATCGGGCCGTGCAAGACCGCGCTCAAGGACGCGGGCGTGGGCGTGGGCCAGGTGGACACGGTCATCCTGGTCGGCGGCATGACGCGCATGCCGAAGGTGCAGGAGGTGGTGCGCCGCTTCTTCGGCAAGGAGCCGCACAAGGGCGTCAACCCGGACGAGGTGGTGGCGGTGGGCGCCGCCATCCAGGGCGGCGTGCTGAAGGGCGAGGTGAAGGACGTCCTGCTGCTCGACGTGACGCCGCTGTCGCTCGGCGTCGAGACCGCCGGCGGCGTCTTCACGAAGATCATCGAGAAGAACACCACCGTGCCCTGCAAGAAGTCGCAGGTGTTCTCCACCGCGGTGGACAACCAGCCGCTCGTCTCGGTCCACGTGCTCCAGGGCGAGCGCGAGATGGCCGCCGACGACAAGACGCTGGGGCGCTTCGAGCTGGTGGGAATCCCCCCGGCGCCGCGCGGCGTGCCGCAGATCGAGGTCACCTTCGACATCGACGCGAACGGCATCGTGCACGTGTCGGCGAAGGACCTCGGCACCGGCAAGCAGCAGCAGATCCGGATCACCGCCTCCTCGGGCCTCTCCGAGGAGGAGATCCAGCGGATGATCCGCGACGCCGACGCGAACAAGGCCGACGACCGCGTGAAGAAGGAGCTGGCGGACCTCAAGAACAACGCCGAGGGGCTCATCTACACGACCGAGAAGAGCCTGGAGGAGTACGCCTCGGCGCTGAAGGAGGAGGACCTCGCCGAGATCCGCGCCGACCTCGACGCGCTGAAGGCGGTGCTGCCCGGCGCGGACCCGGCGGTGATCAAGGACGCGCTGACGCGCCTCGAGGGGTCGGCGTACCGGATCGCCGACGCCATCTACGCGCAGCAGGGCGGCAGCACCAGCTAGCGCCCGCCGGGCGTCCGCCCCCACGGCCCCCTGCCGCGCGGCGCCCGGCCCGCCGCGCGCGAATTGTCAGCGCCCGCCCGTGCGTTATATTCCGCACGGACCACGGGACTTCCTCACACAAATGGCCGGGAACACAGTGGAAAAACGCGATTACTACGAGGTCCTCGGCGTGGGGAGGGACGCGGACGAGCAGACCCTCAAGACCGCCTACCGCAAGCTCGCCCACAAGTACCACCCGGACAAGAACGAGGGCTCGAAGGAGGCAGAGGAGCGCTTCAAGGAGGCGTCCGAGGCCTACTCGGTCCTCTCCGACCCCGACAAGCGGGCCCGCTACGACCGCTTCGGCCACGCGAACGGCCAGGGCTTCGAGGACTTCGGCTTCGGCGGCGCGGCCAGCATCAACGACATCTTCGGCGACATCTTCGGCGAGATGTTCGGCGGCGGCCCCGGCCGGCGGCAGCGCGGCCGCGCCCGCGGCTCCGACCTGCGCTACCACCTCGAGCTCTCCTTCGAGGACGCCGCGTTCGGCACCACCGCGCGCATCACCATCCCGCGCCCGCGCGCCTGCGAGGTGTGCAAGGGCTCCGGCGCGAAGCCGGGCACCAGCCCGCGCACCTGCCCGACCTGCGGCGGCGCCGGCGAGATCCGCCTGACGCAGGGCTTCTTCTCGATCGCCCGCACCTGCCACCAGTGCCAGGGCACGGGGCGGGTCGTCGTGGACAAGTGCCAGAGCTGCGGCGGCGCGGGCGCCACCCGCGAGCAGGCCATCGTGGAGGTGAAGGTGCCGGCCGGCGTGGACACCGGCACGCGCCTGAAGCTCTCCGGGGAGGGCGAGCCGGCCCCGACCGCGGGCGGGATCCCGGGCGACCTGTACGTGGTCGTGCAGGTCCGCGAGCACGCCATCTTCAAGCGCGAGGAGACCGAGGTCCTCTGCGAGATCCCCATCTCGTTCACGCAGGCGGCGCTCGGCGCGCAGATCGACGTCCCCACCCTCGACGGGCCCACCAAGCTGCGGGTCCCGGCCGGCACGCAGAGCGGCAAGATGTTCCGGCTGAAGGGCAAGGGCATCCCGGCGCTGCAGGGCGGCGGCCGGGGCGACCAGCACGTCCGCGTGCTGGTGGAGACGCCCACCCACCTCACCAAGGAGCAGCGCGACCTGCTCGAGCGGTTCGCGGCGCTCTCCGGCGAGGAGACGAACCCGCAGGCGCGGACCTTCTGGGAGAAGGTGGGGGACATTCTGCGGGACAGGTAGGGCGCGGCTTCGCCGCGCGCGGGCGCACTCCTCCCAGGACTTTCTTCCACGCTCGCGCGTTCCGCAGTAGATCCCGAAGCCATGCGCGTCCTCGGCCGCCGGTTCCTGCTGCTGCTCGTCCTGTCGCTCGCCGGCTGCCCGAAGCGGGTGGTCGTGAACGGGCAGGAGATGGACGTCTCGCAGGCGGACGAGGTCGCCCGGGTCGAGCTGGCCCGGGTGCGCCAGGAGGTGGCCGCGCTGCCGCCGGAGCCGGGCGCGGACCGGCTGCTCGCGTTCGCGCAGCGCTTCCGCGGCGTGCCCTCGGCGGCGGACGCGCTGCACCAGGCCGGCGACCTGCTGCTCGCGGCCGGCAAGGCCGACCGCGCCGCGCAGGCGTACGGGACGCTCGTCTCCGAGTACCCGCTCCACCCGCGCGCCACCGAGGCGAAGTACGGCCTCGCGCTCGCCGACGTGCAGCGCGGCCACGCCGCCGACGGCCTGCGCACGCTCGCGTCGATCTACCCGCAGCTCGACCCGTCGCGCCGGCCGGAGGCGGCGGCGCGCGCCGCGGCGGCGGCCGAGGCGGCCGGGGCGTGGCCGGACGCGGTGCGCTGGCTGGGCGAGCTCGCGGACCTCACCCAGGGCGAGGAGCGGCGCGCGGTGCTGGCCCGCGGCGCCGACGCGGTGGACCGCCTCGCGCTCGCCGACGTGGACCGGCTCCGCCAGGAGCTGCCCCGCGACGCGCCGCTGCAGGAGCCGCTCGCCATGAAGGCGGCCCGCATCCACCTGCACCTGCGCGACTACCCGCGCGCGCAGGAGGCGGCGCGCGAGGTGTTCCTGCGCTGGCCGGCCGGCCCGTACGCGAAGGACGCGCGCGCCATCGTGGACCGCATCGCCCGGCTCACGTTCGTGCGCCCGAACGTGATCGGCGTGGCCGTCCCGCTGTCCGGCGACTACCAGCCGTGGGGCGTCGCGATCGTGCGCGCGGTGCAGCTCGCCGCCGAGGGCGGCGGGGTGCGGGTGGCGGTGCGCGACACGCGCGGCGAGCCGGACGGCGCCGCGCAGGCGCTGGAGGCGCTGGCGCTCGAGGAGGGCGCCATCGCGGTGGTGGGCGGCGTGACGAACGCCGAGGCCGAGCGGGCCGCGGCCACCGCCGAGGAGCTGCAGCTCCCCTTCATCTCGCTCTCGAAGCAGGAGGGGCTCACCGAGGCCGGGCCCCACGTCTTCCAGAACATGCTCACCGCCTCGGCGCAGGCGAAGGCGCTCGCCGACTTCGCCATGGGCCGGCGCGGCATGCGGCGCTTCGCGGTGATGTACCCGTCGATCACCTACGGCACCGAGCTCGCGAACGCGTTCTGGGACGAGGTCGAGGGGCGCGGCGGCGAGGTCCGCGGCGCCGAGACCTACGCGCCGGACCGCACCACCTTCACGCCGCTCGTGAAGGACATGGTCGGCAAGCTCCACCTCGACGAGCGCGGCGACTGGCAGGAGCAGCAGCGCGACATCGCCAAGGCCGAGAAGGACCCGTTCCGCCGCAAGAAGGCGCTCGAGAAGGCCCGCGACCGGCTCGCGCCGGTGGTGGACTTCGACGCCATCTTCATCCCGGACTTCGCCCGCAACGTGAAGCTCATCGCCCCGGCGCTGGCGGTGGAGGACGTCGTCACCCAGACCTGCCTGCCCGACGACGTGGAGCGGATCCGCAAGACCACCGGGCGCGCCGACCTGCGGCCGGTGCAGCTCCTCGGCGCGAACGGCTGGTCGAGCGACCCGTCGCTGTTCGACACCGCGCCCGGCGGCGCCGGCCGCTACGTCCGCTGCGCCATCTTCGTGGACGGCTTCTACGCCGGCTCCTCCCGCCCGGCCACCAAGGCGTTCGTGGAGGCGTTCGAGCGGCGCCACGCCGGCCAGGTGCCCACCATCCTCGAGGCGAGCGCGTTCGACGCGGCCGGGATGGCGCGCGCGCAGCTCGGCAAGGCGCAGACCCGCGACCAGATGCGCGACGCGCTCGCCGCGGTGCGCGGCTACGTCGGCGCCACCGGCGACATCACCATGGGCCCGCGGCGCACGCCGGAGAAGCCGCTCTTCTTCCTCACCGTGGACAAGGACGGGCTCCGCGAGCTCACGCCCGAGGAGCTGGCCGGGCCGGGCCCGGGGCAGCCCTAGGCGCGGGCGCCGGCGCGGCCCGCCGCGCCCTGGCTCGCCGAACGTTGGCCCGGGTCGCGGGCCGCCATTAGCTTACCTTCCGGATGGACGAGCTCGTGCTCCGACCGCGGCCGCGGAGCCGCTTCCCGGCGGCCAACCTGGCGCTGTTCCTCGCCACCCTGGCCACCACGCTGTGGGCCGGCTTCACGCTCTCGCCGCTCGCGCCGCTGGGCCCCACGCTCGGGCGCGTGCTCGAGGGCGGGCTCCCGTTCGCGGGCGCGCTCGTCGCCATCCTCTTCACCCACGAGATGGGCCACTACGTGCTGGCGCGCCGGCACCGGGTGGACACGACGCTGCCGTACTTCATCCCGGTGCCGTTCGGCGCCGGCACGCTCGGCGCGGTGATCCGCATCCGCTCGGCGCTCCCCTCGCGCAAGGCGACGCTCGAGATCGGCGCGGCCGGCCCCATCGCCGGGTTCCTGGTGGCGGTGCCGCTGCTCGTGTGGGGGCTCGCGCACTCCGAGGTCCACCAGGTCGCCGCCGGCGTGGCCGGCACGTCGGTGGCCTCGCCGCTCGACGCGCTCCGCGCCTGGATGGACGGGCGCGAGCTGTTCGGCCCCGACACCGGCGTGCGCGTCTACGGGGACAGCCTGGTGACCTGGGCCGCGCAGCGGCTGGTGTGGGGCACGCTGCCCGCCGGCCACGAGGTGTTCGTCCACCCGGTGGGCTTCGCCGCCTGGCTCGGCCTGCTCGTCACCACCCTCAACCTCGTGCCCATGGGCCAGCTCGACGGCGGGCACGTGCTGTACGCGCTGCTCGGCCGGCGCGGCGCGCGCATCGGCTCCGAGGTGGTGTCGGCGGGGCTGCTCGTGGCCGGCCTGACGCTGTCCTGGAACTGGCTGTTCTGGTGGCTGCTCACCCGCTTCCTCATCGGCGCGCGCCACCCGCCCCCGCTGCGGGACGAGCCGCTCGACGCCCGCGGGCGGGTCCTGGCGGTGGCGACGCTGCTCCTGTTCGCCGTCACCTTCGTCCCGGTCCCCATCTCGCTCTAGCGGCCCGGCCGGCCGCTCCGGCCGGCGGGGCTTTCGGCTAGACTCGCGCCCCCGATGCCCACCCCCGAGACCCCGCGCCCGGACGCACCGGAGCCCGCGCCCGATCCCGTCGAGGCCGAGGCCGAGGCCGAGGCCTGGGCCCGGGTGGTCGAGGCCTGGGACGACGAGGGCACGCACCGGGCGTACCTGGCCCGCTTCGCCGATCTCGAGGGGCTGGCCCTCGCCGGCGGGCGCTACCGCGCGGTGCTCGCCGAGCGCCCCGGCGACCCGATCGCCGCGCGCTTCCGCGACGAGGTGGTGAAGCGCGCCACCATCCAGGGCCTCGCGTCGCTGCCGCGCACCGTGCCGCCCCGGGCCGGGAAGCTCCAGCGCGCGCTCGTCGTCGCCGCGCTCCTCGCCCTCGGCGCCGCGGCCGCCTGGGCCGCGTTCCGCCTCGCCGCCCTGCTCACCGGGAGCCCGTCCTGATCCCCCTGCCCGCCCACCCCTCGCTCGACGCCATCCTCGGGCCCGGCGGACGCCTCGCCGCGGCGCTCCCCGGCTACGAGCACCGCGAGGACCAGCTCGAGATGGCGCGCGCGGTGGAGCGGGCCATCGAGCGCCGCGGCTACCTCGTGGCCGAGGCCGGCACCGGCACCGGCAAGACGCTCGCCTACCTCGTGCCGGCGGTGCTCTCCGGCCGGCGCGTGATCGTCTCCACCGCCACCAAGACGCTGCAGGAGCAGCTCTGGCAGAAGGACATCCCGCTGCTCCGCGACGCCTGCGGGCTCGAGTTCGGCGCGGCCTACCTGAAGGGCCGCTCCAACTACTTCTGCCTGGCCCGCGGCGAGGAGTTCGCCCGCGCCCCCACGTTCGCGGCGCGCGACGAGGCGGCGCTCTGGCCGCGCATCGAGGCGTGGGCCCGCCGCACCGAGACCGGCGACCGGAGCGAGATCGACCTCCCCGACCAGTTCCACACCTGGAAGGACCTCTCGGCCACCAGCGAGAACTGCCTCGGGCGCGAGTGCGCCCGCTACGAGGAGTGCTTCGTCACCCGCGCCCGCGCGCTCGCCACGCAGGCCGACGTCCTGCTCGTCAACCACCACCTGTTCTTCGCCGACCTCGCCATGCGCACCTCGCGCGCCGGCGTCGAGATCCTGCCCGAGCACGACGTGGTGATCTTCGACGAGGCGCACGCCGTCGAGGACGTCGCCACCGAGTACTTCGGGCTGCAGGTCTCGTCGTACCGGGTGGAGGAGCTGTCGCGCGACGCGCTGCGCGCGGTGGCGGACCGGCCCGACCTCGCCTCGATGATGCGGGAGACGACCGGCGAGCTGCGCAAGGCCGGCGAGCGGTTCTTCCAGGCGGTGGCGGACGGGCTGCGCCAGGGCGGGACCCCGGCGCGCGGCCGCGGCTTCGGGCCGCCGCCGCGGCGGCGCCGCGGCGAGGAGGAGGAGGGCGTGAAGGCGGCGCTCACCCCCGCGGTGATGGACGGGGCGCAGCGCGACCTCTCGCGCCTCGACGAGTCGCTGGCCGGGCTCCGCGAGCTGCTCGGCGACGCGGTCACGCCGGCGCTCTCGCAGATCGCCCGGCGCGCCGGCGAGCTGCGGGTCGAGGTGGCCGCGGTCACCGCCATGAAGGAGCCGTCGCGCGTGTACTTCGGCGAGGTGCGCGGGCGCGGCGTGTTCCTGCGGGCCGCGCCCATCGACGTCGCCGAGGAGCTGCGCGAGCGGCTCTACCAGCGCACCGACACCGCCGTGTTCACGAGCGCCACGCTCGCCGCGCAGGGGCGCTTCGACTTCTTCCGCCGGCAGGTCGGCCTGCTCCCGGAGCTGGAGGTGGAGGAGCGCCGGTTCGAGGGGCCGTTCGACTACGCCCGGCAGGCCGCGCTGGTCTCGCCGGAGGGGCTGCCCGAGCCGAACGACCCCGGGTTCGTGCGCGCCGCGGCCGAGTCCATCCGCGCGCTCACCGCCGTCACCGGCGGCCGCGCCTTCGTGCTCTGCACCTCGAACCGGAACATGAACGCGTTCCACGAGGCCTGTCGCGACCTGCCGTACCAGGTGCTGCGCCAGGGCGACCGGCCCAAGTCGCGGCTGCTCGACGAGTTCCGGTCCGAGCCGAGCGTCCTGTTCGCGACCGCGAGCTTCTGGGAGGGCGTGGACGTGCCCGGCGAGGCGCTCTCGCTCGTCATCATCGACCGGCTGCCCTTCGCGCCGCCCGGCGACCCGGTGATGTCCGCCCGGCTCCGCGCGCTCGAGGAGCAGGGCCGCGACGGCTTCTCCGAGCTGCAGGTCCCGGCGGCCGCGCTCGCGCTGCGCCAGGGCTTCGGGCGGCTGGTGCGGACCCGCGAGGACCGGGGCCTGGTGGCGGTGCTGGACCGGCGGCTCGTCACGAAGGGCTACGGCCGCGCCTTCCTCGCCACCCTGCCGCGCTGCCCGCTGCTCCGCACCGTGGAGGAGGCCCGGCGCTGGTGGCTGGGCGGGTAGCCGCGGTCCCCCGGCCGAGGGGAAGGAAGGCTCCCACCGGCCAGGCGCTCCCGAAGCGGGCGAGCGGGCGGCGGAAAGGTTCGGCCCGGCCGGTGATCGGCTAGGATGGCCGCCGCGGCCGCCGTCCGTGGCGGTGCGCCCCCACGCGCATGGTCCAGTTCAACGAAGACAGCCGGGAGATCGCGGTCAAGGTCGTGTACTACGGCCCCGCGCTGTCCGGGAAGACGACGAACCTCCAGTCGCTCTTCCAGAAGATCGACCCCAAGGTCCGCGGGCGCCTCATGACGCTCGACACCAAGGACGATCGCACCCTGTTCTTCGACATGATGCCGGTGTTCTTCCGCACCCGCGCCGGCGTGAAGGTGAAGCTGAAGCTGTACACGGTGCCGGGGCAGGTGATGCACGAGTCCACCCGGCGCATCGTGCTCCAGGGCACCGACGCGGTGGCGTTCGTGGCCGACTCGCGCCGCAGCGAGGCCGGGTCCACGCTCGCCTACTGGAACAACATGCTCGCGAACCTGGAGGCGAACGGGCTCGACTACCGGACCCTGCCCATCGTCGTCCAGCTCAACAAGCGCGACCTGCCGGACGCGCGCGCCGACCACGAGCTCGACGACCTGCGCAAGGTGATCCAGCCGCCGTTCGTGCCGGCGGTGGCCATCCGCGGCGACGGCGTGGTCGAGACGCTCTACCTCCTCCTGCAGCGCTGCTACCGCAGCCTGGACCGGGGCTTCGGCCTGGAGGCGGTCTGGCAGATCACCGAGAAGGAGTTCCTGGGCCAGATCTTCTCGCGCGTGGACCTGCGCGGCGCGCGGCTGCCGCCCGAGGCGACGGTGCCATGATCGGCGCGTCGTTCCTCAACCAGCGGATCCCGCTGTCCGACCTGCTCGACCTCCGCGCGTTCGCGGAGGTCTGCCACTCCTTCGCCGACCTGTACCGGATCGGCCTGAAGGTGTTCGACGAGGCCGGCAACAAGCTGGTGGACGTGAAGGTCGGGAACGCCGACTTCTGCGGCTACATCTGGTCGAAGCCGGCCGGCCGCGAGCAGTGCATGGAGACGGTGGGGCGGGTGAAGGCGGAGGCCGTGCCGGAGGAGCCGGCCGCGGTCACCTTCGCGTGCTTCTCCGGCTGCCGCTACCTCGTCCACCCCATCATGTACGAGGGCGACCTCATCGGCCGGGTGGTGTTCGGCCCGTTCGTGCCCGACGACCTCGCCGCGCTGCCGCCCGCGCTCACCGGCATCGCCGAGGACTTCGACGTCGCCCAGGCCACCGGCTACCTCGCGAAGATCCGCCGGGTGTCGGTGCCCACCGCCGAGAAGATCCTGAAGCACTTCATGGATCTCCTCGACGTGATGGTGTTCACCGGCCACAAGAACCTCATCGCGGCGAAGCTGCACATCGAGGCGGTCACCGACAGCTACCGCGAGCTGCAGGACAAGAACCAGAAGCTCGAGGACAGCTACGCGAAGCTGAAGGAGCTCGACCGCCTGAAGTCGAACTTCCTCGCCACCATGAGCCACGAGCTGCGCACGCCGCTCACCAGCGTCATCGGCTACTCCGAGATGATGCTGGAGGGCCTGGGCGGCCCGCTCACCGCCGAGCAGCGCGAGTACCTCGGCATCATCATGGAGAAGGGCGAGAACCTGCTCCAGCTCATCACCTCGATCCTCGACATCTCCAAGATCGAGGCGGGCCGGGTGCGGCTCGTGCTCTCCGAGGTGGACGCGGTCCAGCTCATGCGCGACGCGGTGGCGACGCTGCTCCCCATCGCGCGCAAGAAGGGGCTGAAGGTCTCCTGCGACCCGTCGCCCCTGCCGCGGATCCACGCCGACCGCGACAAGCTCCGCCAGTGCCTGGTGAACCTCTGCTCGAACGCGGTGAAGTTCACGCCGCCCGGCGGCAGCATCACCGTGAACGCCGAGGTGCTGCAGGGCGAGCGGCTCGCCATCCACGTGGTGGACAGCGGCATCGGCATCCCGGAGGAGCACCTCGCGAAGGTGTTCGACGTCTTCTACCAGGTGGACGGCTCCTCCACCCGCGAGTACGGCGGCGCCGGCCTCGGGCTCGCCATCGTGAAGAGCTTCGTGGAGGCGCACGGCGGCGAGATCCGCGTCCGCTCCGCGGCCGGCACCGGCTCGATCTTCACCGTGCTCCTGCCCATCCGCGCCACCCCGGCCCCGGCGCTCACGCCGGTGGGGCCGGCCCCGGCGGTGGGGCGCTAGCGCGCCGTGCCGCGCCGCGCCGCCGCGCCGCGCCCGCCCCCGGGCGAGTTCGAGCTCATCGAGCGCTTCACCCGCGCGCTGCCGCTCGCCGGCGCGGGCGTGCGCCTCGGGCCCGGCGACGACACCGCGCTGCTCGCGCCGCCGCCCGGCGAGGACCTCGCCGCCACCGTGGACGCGGTGGTGGAGGGCGTCCACTTCGACGCGCGCTTCACCGCCGAGGACGTGGGCTGGAAGGCGCTCGCGGTGAACCTCTCCGATCTCGCCTCGATGGGCGCCCGGCCGCTGTGGGCGCTGGTGGCGCTGGCGTTCCCGCGCGGCACGCCGCCGGAGCGGCTGGAGGGCGTGGCCCGCGGCCTCGGCGCCTGCGCCCGCGCCCACCGGATCGCGGTGGTGGGCGGGAACGTCTCGCGCGCCTCCGAGCTGTCGGTGACCGTGACCGCGCTGGGCGCGGTCCGCCGCGGCCGCGCGCTGCTGCGCTCCGGCGCGCGACCCGGCGACCTCCTCGTCGCGTCCGGCACGTTCGGCGACGCCGCGCTCGGCCTCGCCCCCGGCGCGCCCGCCGCGCTCGCGCGCCGCCAGCGCCGGCCCGCGCCGCGCCTCGCGCTCGGCCGCGCGCTCGCCGGCGTGGCCCGCGCCGCCATCGACGTGTCCGACGGCCTCGTCCAGGACGTCGGCCACCTCTGCGACGAGTCCGGCGTGGCCGCGGTGCTGGACGCGGCCGCGGTGCCGACGTCGGCGGCCTACCGGCGGCTCGCCCGCTCGCTGCCCGATCCGCTCGGCCCGGCGCTCGGGGGCGGCGAGGACTACGAGCTCGTGGCCGCGGTGCCGGCCGCCCGCCTGGCGAGGGCGCAGCGCGCCGCCGCGCGGGCGCGGGTTCCGCTCACGGTGATCGGCCGGCTCGAGCGCGGCGCCGGCGTCCGCATCCTGGGCGCCGACGGCGCCGAGCGCCCGGCGCCTTCCGGGCACGACCACCTCCGCGCACCGCGCCCTCTTTGACATCACCTCCCGCGGGTCTAGGATCGGCCCGCCGGTCACCGCCCCGCGGGGCGACCCCTTCCCGAGCGGCGAGACGAGAGAGGCATCGTGGCCCGAGCGAGAGACGAGCGACTCCAGTCCACCCGCCCGAGCGCCCGCTGGCAGGACGCGCCGCACCTGGTGGCCGTCCGCGGCCGCGCCGCCGAGCCGCCGCTCCGCCCCGCGCCGCCCGCCGCCGGCCTGACCGTCTCGCTGCAGACGAAGATCCTCGTCTCCTACTTCATCGTGGGCGGCGTGCTCCTGTTCGCGGTGCCGCTCGTGCAGGCCTGGGTGGCGAGCCGCGCCGCGGGCGTCGTCATCATCCTCGTGCTCACGCTCGCGCTCGGGCAGGGGCTCACCCTCGCCATCGCCCGGGTGGCGCGCGTCGGGCGCCTCAAGGCGAGCGCGGTGGAGATCAGCCGCGGCGACCTCTCGCGCGCGGTGGTCTCCGAGGAGCAGAAGGCGTTCCACGACGAGATCGACGACCTCACCGAGGCCATCCGCACCATGCAGGAGAACCTGCGGGACCTCGTCTCGCGCATCCAGCGGACCGCGCAGTCGGTCTCGGACAGCGCCAACGACCTGCAGACCAGCGCCGAGGACGTGAACGCCTCCACCGACGAGGTGGCCTCGTCGATGGAGAAGATCGCGGTGGGCGCCGGGCAGCAGTCGGACCTGGTGGAGCGGACCTCGAAGGTGATCGGCGAGATCGCCGCCTCCATCGAGCGCACCGCCCGCAGCGCCGAGGAGGCGGCCCGCGCCTCGGTGGAGACCAGCACCTCGGCCGCCTCCGGCGGCGAGGCGGCCCGGCTCGCCGGCGAGAAGGTGAAGAAGGTGTTCGCCCGCATCGAGGCGGCCAGCGAGCAGGTGTTCGCGTTCGGCGAGCGCACCAAGGAGATCTCCAAGATCGTCGAGGCCATCACCCAGGTGGCGAACCAGACCAACCTGCTCGCGCTGAACGCCACCATCGAGGCGGCGCGCGCCGGCGAGTACGGGCGCGGGTTCGCGGTGGTGGCCGAGGAGGTGCGCAAGCTCGCCGAGGCGGCCGGCCGCTCCGCCGAGCAGATCTCCTCGCTCGCGACCGACATCTCCGGCCGCGCCGCGAAGGTGGTCGAGACCATGAAGGAGTCGGTGGCCGAGCTGGGCGACGGGCGCGAGGACCTGAACGCGATCATCCGCACGCTCTCGGACATCGCCACCATCGCGGCGAGCGGCGCCGAGAAGGTGCGCGTCATCTCGCAGGACGCGCGCGAGCAGCTGAACGGCTCGGCCGACATGGTCCAGGCCATGGACCACATCTCCGACGTGGCCTCGTCGAACGCGAGCGCCACCGAGCAGGTCCGCAAGGTCACCGCCGAGCAGATCGCCGCGGTGTCGCAGATGGCGAGCGCCGCGCAGGAGCTCACCAACCTCTCGGTCGAGCTGCAGACGGTGGTCTCGCGGTTCCGGCTGGGCTGAGGTCCGAGGCGTGCGCCACGTCGTCTTCCGCGTCGCCGGCGAGCGCTACGCCCTGCCGCTCGCGGCGGTGCGCGAGGTGGTGCTGCCGCAGCCGCCGTTCGCGCGCGTCCCGCGCGCCTCCGAGGCGGTGCGCGGCGTCATGAACCTGCGCGGCCGGGTGGTGGCGGTGGTGGACCTCGCCGCGCTGGTCGGGCTCGCGCCCCAGCCGCTCCGGGACGGCGCCGGCATGGTGCTCATCCTGGATCAGGGCAAGCGCGCGCTGGGCCTGCTCATCGGCGGCGTGCTCGGGGTCGAGCCGCTCGCGCCGCCGGAGGCCGGCGGCGGCCTGGTGCGCGGCCTCGCCGAGGCGCGCACCGGCGCGGTGACGGTGCTCGGCGCGGAGGCGCTGGCCGAGCAGGCCTCCGCGCTGTTCGGCGGGAGGTGACGTGCGCAGAGGTGCGCAGGCGGGCGGCGCCTTGTCCGCCGCGCAAGACCGATGGTAACGTCCCCGAATTCCCGGGAGGGGCCTGAGTCCATGGCGAAGCGAGTCCTGATCGTCGACGACGCGATCTTCATGCGGAACATGATCAAGGACATCTTCTCCGGGTCCGGGTTCGAGGTCGTCGGCGAGGCCGCGAACGGGCTGGAGGCGGTCGAGAAGTACAAGGAGCTGAAGCCCGACCTCACCACCATGGACATCGTCATGCCGTTCAAGAGCGGCATCGAGGCGACGCGCGAGATCATCAAGCACGACGCGCGGGCGGTGATCGTGATGTGCAGCGCGCTCGGGCAGGAGTCGCTGGTGATGGAGGCGATCGAGGCCGGCGCGAGCGACTTCATCGTGAAGCCGTTCAAGGCCGAGGACGTGCTGTCCGTCGTCAAGAAGGTGATGGGCGACGCCTGATCGCGGGCCCGGGGGCGGGCGCGCCGTGGACCTCCAGAAGTACCTCTCCCTCTACGTGGCCGAGTCGAGCGAGCACCTCGCCGGCTACGGGCGCGACCTGGTCGAGATCGAGCGGGCGGTGCGCGAGGGGCGCCCCGTCAAGGCCACCATCGACAGCCTGTTCCGGCACGCGCACAGCGTGAAGGGCATGAGCGCCGCCATGGCGTTCGACGGCATCGCCACGCTCGCGCACAAGGCCGAGGACCTGGTGGACGTGTTCCGCGGCGAGCCCGGCCGCCTCGACGCCGCCGCGGTGGACGTGCTGCTCGCCGCGGGCGACGCGCTCGCCGCCATGGTGCAGGGCGCCGGGCGCGGGGAGAAGCCGGAGCCGGACGCCGCGCTGGTGGCGCGGGTGGTGGAGGCGGCGCGCCGCTGCCGCGCGGGCGAGCCGGCCGCGCCGGCGGCGGGCGATCCCTTCGCCGCCCAGCCCGCCGCGCCCGCGTCCCCGCCGGCCGCCCCCGCGCCGGCGGCCCCGCCCGCGGCCGATCCCGCCGCCGGCCCCGCGCCCGCCGAGCCGGCGCCGCGCGCGCACCGGCGGGTGCAGGTGGAGGTGGACATCGCGCCGGGCTGCCCGGTGCCGGCGGTGCGCGCGTTCCTCGTGGTGAAGAAGCTCGCGGCGCTCGGCGCGGTGGCGCGCTCGGCCCCCACCGTCGAGGACCTGAAGGCCGGGCGCATCCCCGGGAAGCGGCTCGAGGTGGAGCTGCACTCGCCGGAGCCGCTCGCCGCGCTGGAGCGGGCGCTCGCGCAGATCTCCGACCTCGCCGCGGTGGCGGTGCGCGAGGCGGCCGCGGCGCCGCCGCTCGCCGCCGCCCCGGCCGCGCCCGCGCCGGCCCCCGCGCGCGAGGCGCCCGCCGAGCCGGCCCGCACGGTGAGGGTGAAGACCGAGATCCTGGACGGCTTCCTCGACGCGGTGGGCGAGCTCATCCTCGCCACCGCCCGCATCCGCGAGGTGGGCCGCGGGCTGCCGCGCGACGTGCGCGCGCCGCTCGACGAGGGCGTGGACCGGCTGCACGCCATCGTGAAGGACCTGCACGACAAGGTGATGACGGTGCGGATGACCCCGCTCGCGCTCGTCACCGAGCGGCTGCCGCGCGTGGTCCGCGACCTCGCCCGCGCCGTGAACAAGCAGGTGGAGCTCGACGTGCAGGGCGCCGAGATCGAGATCGACCGCGCCATCCTGGAGGAGCTGTCCGACCCGCTCCAGCACGTGCTCCGGAACGCGGTGGACCACGGCATCGAGCCGACGCACCTGCGGCTGCTCGCCGGGAAGCCCGCCACCGGCCGGCTCGCGCTCACCGCCCGCCGCGAGCGCGACCGCGTCATCCTGGAGGTGTCCGACGACGGGCGCGGGCTCGACCCGGAGCGGCTCCGCCAGGCGGCGGTGGCGCGCGGGGTGCTCGCGCCGGAGCAGGCGGCGGCGCTCTCCGACCGCGAGGCGCTCATGCTCTGCTGCCTGCCGGGCGTGTCCACCGCCGAGCAGGTCACCGAGCTGTCCGGCCGCGGCGTGGGCATGGACTCGGTGAAGCGGACCGTCGAGGCGCTCGGGGGCACGCTCGAGGTGGAGAGCGCGCCGGGCGTTGGCGCGCGCGTCACCTTCCGCCTGCCGCTCACCGTGGCGGTGCAGCCGGTGCTGCTCGTCCGCGTGGGCGAGGAGGTGCTGGGCCTGCCCATCGCGAAGGTGCACGGCGCCGCGCAGGTGGAGCTGTCGCGGCTCGACCGGAGCCGCGGCGAGCCGGTGCTCCCCTACGACGGCGAGCTCGTCCCGGTGCGCGACCTCTCCCGGCTGCTCGGCTTCCCGGCCGCGGCCGGCGACGTGCGCGCGGTGGTGGTGGCCGAGGGCGGCGAGCCGGGCCGGGTGGGCCTGGCGGTGGACGCGCTGCTCGGCCAGCACGAGGCGGTGCTGAAGCCGCTCGGCAGCCCGCTCGAGCTGGTGCCCGGCCTCTCCGCGGTGACCGTGCTCGGCACCGGGCGGCCGGTCTTCATCCTCGACGTCCAGAGGCTGTTCGCGTGAGCGCTCCCGGCTTCGGCCCGCGCGAGCTGGACGCGCTCCAGGAGCTCGCCAGCATCGGCTGCGGCCAGGCCATCACCGCGCTCGGTCGCCTCGCGCGCCGGCCCATCCACATGGACGTGCCCGAGGCGTGGGTGGGCGCCGAGACCGGCGCCATCGCCGCGTTCCTGGGCGGCCTGGGGCAGGACCTCGTCGCGGTGGGCGTGAAGCTGGAGGGGCCGCTCACCGGCGACCTGCTCCTCGCGCTCCAGGAGCGCGACGCCGAGGCGCTCGCCGCGGTGCTCGGGTTCCCGCCCGGCGGCGCCTGGGCGGGCATGGCGGAGAGCGCGCTCCTCGAGTCGGGCAACATCGTGGGGAGCGCGTTCGTCTCGGCGGTGGCCGCGCTGGTGGGGGAGAAGCTCCTGCTCTCGGTGCCCGGCTTCGCGCGCGGCAGCGGGCGCGAGTGCGTGGAGCGGCTCGTCTCGCACGCCGGCTCGATCGCGCTCGCCACCCGGTTCGTCCTGTCCACCGGCGCGGACGGGCCGGTGGTCGCGGGCGAGCCCGCCCTGGAGGGGCTCATCCTGGTGATGCCCGAGCCGGCCCGCGTCGCGAAGCTCCTCTCGCATCTCGATCTGCGATAGACAGCGCGCATGGACGAGAAGACCCTGCGCGCGCTCCTCGCCCGCGTGAAGCGCGGCCAGTCGTCGCTCGACGAGGCGGTGGCCGCCCTGAAGGGCGCGCCGTTCGAGCGCATGGGCGACCTCGCCACGCTCGACACGCACCGCACCCTGCGGGTGGGGATGCCGGAGGTGGTGCTGGCCGAGTCGAAGACCGCCGCGCAGGTGGCGGCCATCGCCCGCAAGCTCGCCGCCCGCGGCCCGCTCCTCGTCACCCGCCTCGCCCCGGAGAAGGCCGGCCCGGCCCGCCGCGCGGTGAAGGGCAGCGTCTACGACCCGGTCTCGCGCACGCTGCGCCGGGGGAGGATGGACCTGCCGGCGCGCGGGCCGGTGGCGGTGTGCTGCGCCGGCACCTCGGACATCCCGGTGTGCGAGGAGGCGGCGGTGACGCTGGAGGTGATGGGCGTCGAGCCCATCCGCGTCTACGACGTGGGCGTGGCCGGGATCCACCGGCTGCTGGCGCGGCGCGACGACCTCGACCGGGCCCGCGCGGTGATCGTCGCCGCGGGCATGGAGGGCGCGCTGCCCTCGGTGGTGGGCGGCCTGGTGGGCCGGCCGGTGATCGGCGTGCCGACCTCGGTCGGCTACGGCGCCTCGCTGGGCGGGCTCGCGCCGCTGTTCACGATGCTGAACTCCTGCGCGCCGAACGTCACGGTGGTGAACGTGGACAACGGCTTCGGCGCGGCGTTCGTGGCGGGCCTCGTCGCCCGCGGCTGAAGCGAGGCTCCGCATGGCGCTCCTCCTCCTCGAGCCGGTGGGCGGGATCGCCGGCGACATGTTCCTGGCCGCCGCGATCGACCTGGGCGTGGACCCGGCCGCGCTCGCGCGCGCGCTCGAGTCGCTCGGCGTCCCGGGCTGGCGGCTCGCGGTGACGCGGAAGGCCGAGCACGGGATCCAGGGCACGCACGTGGACGTGGTGGTGGAGGGCGAGCAGCCCGCGTCGCGCGGCCTCGCCGAGATCCTGGCGCTGGTGGCGGCGAGCGGGCTCCCGCCCCGGGCGCGCGAGGCGGCGCGCGGGATCTTCGAGCGCATCGGCGAGGCCGAGGCGCGCGTCCACGGCGTGCCCGTCTCGGAGGTGCACTTCCACGAGGTCGGGGCGGTGGACTCGATCGTGGACGTGTGCGGCGCCGCGGTGGCGCTCGACCTCCTCGGCTGGCCGGAGGTGCGCGCGGCGCCGCCGGAGCTGGGGCGCGGCCTCGTCCGCACCGCGCACGGGACCATGCCGGTGCCGCCGCCGGCGGTGCTGGAGCTCCTGAAGGGCAAGCCGGTGCGCCCGGGCGGCCCGCCCGGCGAGGCGGTCACGCCCACCGGCGCGGCGCTGCTCGCGGTGCTCGCCGAGGTGGGCCCGCTCCCCGCCCACGTGCCGCTGCGGGTCGGCTACGGGGTCGGCACGCGCGCCTGGCCGGATCGCCCGAACGTGCTGCGCGCCACGCTCGCCGAGCCGGCGCCCGCGGCCGGCGCGGGCGGGCCCGGGCCGGAGACGCTCTGGGTGCTGGAGGCGAACCTCGACGACTGCCCGGGGCAGCTCGTGGCGCGCGCCATCGAGGCGGCGCTGGAGGCCGGCGCGCTCGACGCCTGGGCGGCGCCGCTCACCATGAAGAAGGGGCGCCCGGGGGTGCTCCTCGGCGCGCTGTGCGACGAGGCGCGCCGCGCGGCGGTGACCGGCGCGCTGTTCGCCGAGACGACGACGCTGGGCGTGCGGCGGCACGCGGTGGAGCGCGAGGCGCTGGAGCGCGCGTTCGAGCCGGTCGAGACCGGCTACGGCACGGTGCGCGTGAAGGTGGCGCGGCTCGGCGGCCGGGAGCTGGGCGCGCACCCGGAGTACGACGACTGCGCCGCGCGCGCCCGCGCCGCCGGCGTGGCCGTGCGCGAGGTGATGGCGGCGGCGCTGGCCGCGTACCGTTCCCGGCGCCCGTGACGGTCGCGTGGTAGAGTCGCCGACCGGGGGAGGCATGGCGGGGACGCGCAGGAGGCCGGGGCGGAAGGCGGCGAAGCGCACGCGCGCCCCGGGCGCGCGCCCGAAGCCGCGGCCGCGGCCGAAGCCCGGCCGGAGGCGCCGCCCGCCGCCGCCGCCCGTCGCGCCCGATCCGTCCGACGCGGTGCTGCTGACGCTGTCGCGCGAGCTCGCCGAGGCCCGCGCCGAGGACCAGATCAGCGGCGCCCTGGCCCGCGCGCTCGACGCGGTGTTCCCCGGCCGCGCGTTCTCGATCCGGCTGGTGGACCCGCGCACGCTGGCGCTCACCACGTTCTACGCGAGCGGGCGGCTGCGCCCGGACCGCCCCGGGCGGCTGGTGCTGGCCCGCGACGCGGTGGAGGAGGCCGGGCTGTCGGCGGCGGCGCTCGCGGCCGGCGGCGTCCGGGTGGTGGAGCGCGAGGAGCCGCTGTTCGAGGGCTACGAGGAGGCGACCTCGGTGCCGCTCGCGGTCTCGGGCGCGCTCTACGGCGTGCTCTCGCTGGAGTACGCGCCCGGCGGGCCCGGCGTGCCGGCCGAGGACCGGCCGCTGCTGCGCCGGGTGGCCGGCCACGCGGCGCTGGGCGTGCGCAACGTCCGCTCCATCGACGAACTCACCTACCTCAAGACCTACCTCGAGGAGCTGATCGAGCACGCGAACGCGCTCATCTGGGCGGTGGACCGCGATCGCTCGGTGATCGTCTGGAACGCGGCGCTGGCGAAGCTCTCCGGGCTCGCCGCCGGCGAGGTGCTGGGGGGCGAGGCGCTCCTGCGCGCGCCCGACGACGAGCGCCCGCGGCTCGCCGCGGTGCTGGCGCGGAGCCTCGGCGGCGAGCGGGTGGACGGGGTCGAGACGCGGCTGCTCCGGCGCGACGGCGGCGAGGTGCGGGTGGCGGTGAACACCGCGCCCATCGCCGGCGCCTCCGGCGAGGTCGAGGGCGTCATCCTCATCGGCCAGGACCTCACCCTGCTCCGCTCCATGCAGGCCGCCGCCGAGCACGCCGAGCGGCTCGCCGCCATCGGGCGCCTCGTGGCCGGCGTGGTCCACGAGCTCAACAACCCGCTCACCGCGGTCACCATGTACTCGGACGTGCTGCTCGAGCGCTTCACCGCGCGCGGGCAGGACCCGGCCGACGTCGAGAAGCTCCGCGCCATCAAGGACGCGGGCCAGCGCATCCAGCGCCTCGCCCGCGACCTCGTCACCTACGCCCGCCCCACCGGCGCGCGCACCGAGGCGGTGGACCTCGTCCCGGCGGTGGACGAGGCGGGGCGCATGGCGAAGCCCGCGCTCAAGGAGGCCGGCGCGGCGCTGGTGCGCGACGGCGGCGACGGGCCGTACGTGGTGGAGGGCAACCGGCCCAGCCTGGTGCAGGTGGTGCTCGCGCTCGTGACGAACGCGGCGCAGGCGGTCCCGCCCGGCGGCGAGGTGCGCGTCGGGCTCGCGCGCGAGGAGGGCGAGGTGGTGCTCACCGTCGCCGACGAGGGCGCGGGCATGCCGCCGGAGGTGGCGGCGCGCGCGTTCGAGCCGTTCTTCACCACGCGCGCCGGCGTGGGCATCGGGCTCGGCCTGCCCATCGTGCAGGGGATCGTGGAGCGCCACGGCGGCAGCGTCAGCCTCACCACCGCGGCCGGGCGCGGCACCACCGTGACCGTCCGCCTCCCGGCCCGCGCCGCCACGCCCACCGAGCTGCGCCCGGTCGGCCCCGCCGACGCGCGGCAGCGCCCGCCCGGCGACACCCCCACGCACCCGCGGCTGCCCCGCCCGCCGCGCGGGTGACGGCGGCTCACCCTTCGACTCCGGCGGGCCTGGGGTGGGCGTACGCTCAGGGTGACCCTTCGACTCCGGCGGGCCTGCGGCCCGCCTACGCTCAGGGTGAGCGGATCAGGGAAGCCCGCTCATCCCGAGCGTAGGCCGTGCCGCCAGGCACGGCCGGAGTCGAGGGAGCGCTCGCCATTCGACGGGCTCAGGGTGACCCTTCGACTCCGGCGGGCCTGCGGCCCGCCTACGCTCAGGGTGAGCGAGTTGGATGGAACCCCGCTCATCCCGAGCGTAGGCCGTGCCGCCAGGCACGGCCGGAGTCGAGGGAGCGCTCGCCATTCGACGGGCTCAGGGTGACCCTTCGACTCCGGCGGGCCTGGGGCGGGCGTACGCTCAGGGTGACCCTTCGACTCCGGCGGGCCTGCGGCCCGCCTACGCTCAGGGTGAACGGAGTCGAGGGACGGACCTACGCGCTCACCGACAGCACCGCGTAGCCCTTGAAGCTCGGCAGCACCGTCGAGATCGAGTAGCCGGACGGGTTGAGCGGGATGCGCACGTCCGAGCCGTCGGAGGAGACGAACCGCCCGCGCCGCACGCCGCCGGCCACGTGCTCGCCGAGGAACAGCGTCGCGCCCTGGGCGCGCTCCGGCGCGACGAGGTGCACGTCGAGCGCCTCGCCGGTCCGGGTCAGCACCACCAGCACCTGCGCGCGGCCGGCCACGCGCGCGGCGCGGCGGCCGCGGCCGAGGAGCGACGCGAGCGTGCGCTCCAGCGCGGCGAGGTCGGGCGCGCCGCCCGGCCCCTTCTCCGGCGAGAGCGGCGGCAGCTCCACCAGCGTGCCGGAGCCGACGCGCACGCCGCCCGGCTTGCCCGCGGGCAGGAACGCGCCGGTCTGCCGCCCGCCCTCGTCCACCGCGGCGGGCGCGCCGAACGCGATCACCGTGCCGCCCGCCTCCAGCCGCCGCCGCGCCTGCGAGGCCTCGAGCGCCGAGAGCGCGCCGGCGTCGGCGAGCACCAGCACCGCGCCCGGCGGCGCGTCCTGGACGCGCATCACCACCGGCGCCTGCGCGTGCAGCGCCGCGAGCGCGTCGCCGGCCCGCTCCACCGAGCGCCGGTGCCGGCCGCCGGTCCACAGGTCCGCCTCGGGCGAGTAGAGCACCGCCAGCTCCGCCACCGGGGCCGCCAGCGACGGCGGCCGCCCCGCGCGCAGCGCGAGCTGGCGCGCCAGCCGGCGGATCGCGGCCACCTCCTGGCCGGCCGCGCCGCCGGGCTCGAGCCCGGAGAGCTCCACGCCGCAGGCCGCGGCCACCGCGGCGAGCCGGGCCAGCGCCGCGGGCGCGCCGTCGCCGGGCTGCGTCGCGATCGCCACCGGCCGGCGCCCCGCGGCGGCGCGGAGCAGCCGGACCAGGCCCGGGCCGCTCGTGGCCGGCGCCGGGAAGATGGTCGCGTCCACCAGCCGCGCCGCGGCGAGCTGCGCCGGGCCGAGCGCCTCGAACTGGGCCACCACCTCGAAGGCGCGCCCCGCCGTGCGGGCCGCGTCGCGCGCCGAACGGGCGTACCCGCGCAGCGCCAGCGCGAGCGCACGGTTCCGCACCCTCCAGAAGTCTCGCCCGAAGGGGAGGTGGTCGAAGGTGACCGCGCCCGGCGCCTGCGCCACCGCCTCGCGCGCCATGGCGAGGTAGTCCACCGGCTGGAAGTGGTCGCCGTACTCCCGCGTCAGCTCGCGCCCCACCGCGCGCTGGCAGTCCACGCAGAAGCCGGCGCCGAGCAGCCCCAGCGCGAGCGGCGCGTCGGGCCGATCGAGGCAGACGCCGGCGAAGCCCGCGTCGAGCGCGGCGCGTGCGGCCTCGGCCACGCGCGCCTGCTGGCGGTCCGAGGAGAGGCAGGCCCGGAGCGGCCCGGAGAGGCCCGCCGGGTTGCCGTCGGCGGCGCGGCAGGCCTCGCTGGCGGTGGCGGCGCGTCCGGCGGGGATGTCCGCGAGCGCCCGGTTCACGAGCGGCGCCGGGAGCGGCTCCGCCGGCGCGGCGAGCAGGGGCTCGGCGGAGAGCGCCTCCGCGGCGCGCGCGGCCTCCTCCGGGAGCGCGCCCGGCGCGAGGCGGTACGGAGCGAAGGCGTCGTCGAGCGGCATGGCGAGGTGCGTCCGGAGGCGTGAGGGTACGACGCGGCTCGCCGCCGGGCAATTGCCCCCGGGCGCGTGCGGCCGCACCATCGAGCGAGGCGGCGCGGTGATCGGCGAAAAGGGCGCGCGATATCCGGCGACGAGGGTGCGCGTGGGGCGTACCCCGTCGCGTTGACGCCCTCGAAAAACGCGTGGTACGCAGACCACGTCCGGGCAAGCGCATGTTCGTGGGACGTCGCGCGGCCCACCCTCGGAGGCTGAGACGGCAATGGGCGAAATGTTCGGAGCGCTCGCGAAGCACTATCACGAGGGCGGGTGGATGATGCACCCGATCCTCGCCTCGCTGATCGTCGTGGTGGGCCTCGTGGTGGACCGCGCGCTCGCGCTCTACTTCCAGGCCTCCGTGGACAAGGAGGGCTTCCTCCGCGGCCTCAAGGAGCACATCTACCGGGGCGACCTCGACCGGGCGATCAGCTTCTGCGCCTCGCAGAAGAAGACCCCGCTCGTCTCGGTGATCAAGGCCGGCCTCATCAACGTGCCGAAGGGCGAGGCCGACGTGCAGGCCGCCATGGACGAGGCGACGCTGCGCGAGTCGCCCAAGATCGAGAAGCGCACCGGCTACCTCGCCATGCTCGGCAACGTGGCCACGCTGCTCGGCCTGCTCGGCACCATCGTCGGCCTCATCGGCGCGTTCGGCGCCGTGGCGAACGCGAGCCCGGCCGACAAGGCCACCATCCTCGCGAACTCCATCTCCGAGGCCATGAACTGCACCGCCTTCGGCCTCCTCACCGCCATCCCGGCGCTGGTGGCCTACTCGGTGCTGCAGGGCAAGTCGCAGCAGATGCTCGACGACATCAACGAGACCTCGGTCTCGGTGCTGAACCTCATCGTCGCGAACCGCGACAAGATGAAGCTGCCGGCGACGGTCCCGTCGGAGGAGTAGCGCATGGGCGGCGGCGCGATCCCGGAGGCGGGCGGCGGCGGCAAGCGCAAGAAGAAGGCGCTCGACGCGGTCATCAACGTCGTCCCCGCCATCGACCTGCTCTCCTGCTGCATCACGTTCCTGCTCTACACCGCGGTGTGGACGCAGATCTCGCGCCTGCAGGTGCAGCAGTTCGGCGCGGGCGCGCCCGAGCCGCCCACCACCGAGCAGCAGAAGGCGCTCATGGTGACGCTGGCGGTGAGCGAGCGGGGGATGAGCCTCACCACGTCGGCCGGCCTGAACGTGGAGATCCCCATGGACCGCGCCGGCGGCGCCGCGCGCCAGGACTACAAGGCGCTCGACGACCGGCTGAAGCAGCTTCGCAGCGAGCACCCGGACGCCGCGGCGGTGACCGTCTCGGCGGAGGACACCGTGAGCTACGGCGACCTCGTGCAGGTCATCGACACGTGCATGGGCCAGGGGCTCGTGTCCGTGTCCGTCACCGGCGTCTGAGGCCAGGCGAGACCATGCCCATCGTCACCCCCGGCAAGCGGCCCGCGAAGCGGTTCGAGAAGTCGAAGATCCTCGGCGGCAAGTTCGCGCGCGCGCACAAGGCCACCAACGCCGAGCTGAACGTCGTCCCGATGGTGGACATGATGACGATGCTCGTCATCTTCCTCCTGCAGCAGTTCTCGTCCACGGGCGAGGTGCTGTACATGCAGAAGGACATCAAGCTGCCCGACGCGCGCCACGGCCAGATCATCGAGATCGCGCCGGTGGTGGCGATCAGCGCCGAGCAGGTGGTGGTGACCGGCGTGAAGGTGGCCGACGTCCGCGAGCTGGACAGCGAGGGCGGCTACCTCAACATCCCCGCGCTGGAGGAGCGCCTGCGCGACGAGAAGAAGCGCTGGGACTTCATCCACCAGAACGACCCCGAGAAGAAGTGGGAGGGGGCGGTCAACATCCAGGCGGACAAGGGCGTGCCGTTCCGGATCGTGAAGCGCGTCCTGTTCTCCTGCGGCGTGGCCGGCTACTTCAACGTGAACTTCGCCGCGCTGGACGCCGGCACCGCCGTCGCGGCGGCCGCGCCGGCCGGGCCGGGCGAGGGCTAGGCGCAGGCCGGGCGAGCGCGCGCCCCCCGCTGGCGGGGCGCCGCCCGGCCTCCCGGGCCCCGGCCCGGGGCACGCGTTACTTGCCAAGATCCACGGCGGATCGGTAGTATCCGCGTCCCGTATACCCGCCGGCCGCGCAACATCGCGCAACGAGCCGAGTTTTCACGGGTACTCCCAACGTCGGAGCCGTCCCCGCCATGAACCTTTCCAGCATCCTCACCTCCCTCTCGCTCGGCGCGAGCGGCCACGGTGAGGCGAACCTCATCCTGCCGCGCCTCGACGGCGCGGAGCGCTTCCTCGGGATGTCCGGCCAGACGCTGCTGCTCGCCGGCATCGTGGTCTGCGTCCTGGGCCTCGCGTTCGGCCTGGTGATCGCGAGCCAGCTGAAGGCCCTCCCGGTCCACAAGTCGATGCGGGAGATCTCCGAGCTCATCTACGAGACCGCGAAGACCTACCTGGTCACGCAGGGCAAGTTCATCGCGATCCTGTGGGCGTTCATCGCGGTGATCATCGTCGCGTACTTCGGCTTCCTCACCACCGGGCCGGACGGCGGCCGCGGGATGGGCGCGGCCCGGGTGGCGCTCATCCTGGTGATGAGCCTCATCGGCATCCTCGGCTCGGCGGGCGTGGCCTGGTTCGGCATCCGCGTGAACACCTACGCGAACAGCCGCTCCGCCTTCGCCGCCCTCGGCGGCAAGCCGTTCCCCACCTACGCCATCCCGCTCAAGGCGGGCATGTCGATCGGCACGATGCTCATCAGCGTCGAGCTGCTCATCATGCTGGCGATCCTGATCTTCATCCCCTCGGACCTCGCCGGCCCGTGCTTCATCGGCTTCGCGATCGGCGAGTCGCTGGGCGCCTCGGCGCTCCGCATCGCCGGCGGCATCTTCACCAAGATCGCCGACATCGGCTCCGACCTGATGAAGATCGTCTTCAAGATCAAGGAGGACGACGCCCGCAACCCCGGCGTGATCGCCGACTGCACCGGCGACAACGCGGGTGACTCGGTGGGCCCGTCGGCCGACGGCTTCGAGACCTACGGCGTCACCGGCGTCGCGCTCATCACCTTCATCCTGCTCGCGGTGACCGACCCGAGCCACCAGGTCCAGCTGCTCATCTGGATCTTCGCGATGCGCATCATGATGATCGTCGCGTCGGTGGTCTCCTACTGGATCAACGAGGCCGTCGCGAAGGCCAAGTACGGCGACGCCGCGCACATGAACTTCGAGGCGCCGCTCACCTCGCTGGTGTGGCTGACCTCGGCCGTGTCGGTGGTGGCCACCTTCGTCGTCTCCCGCCTCCTCATCGCCGAGCTGGGCGACGGCACGCTCTGGTGGAAGCTCTCCGCCATCATCACCTGCGGCACGCTCGCCGGCGCGATCATCCCCGAGGTGATCAAGGTCTTCACCTCCACGAGCAGCGGCCACGTCAGGGAGGTCGTCACGGCCTCGAAGGAGGGCGGCGCCTCGCTGAACGTCCTCTCCGGCCTGACCGCGGGCAACTTCTCCGCGTTCTGGATGGGCCTCGTCATCATCGCGCTCATGGGCGCGGGCTACTTCATCTCCACGCTCGGCGGGCTCGACGTCGTCAACGGCGGCATCATGATGGCGCCGGCGGTGTTCGCCTTCGGCCTCATCGCCTTCGGCTTCCTGGGCATGGGCCCGGTCACCATCGCGGTGGACTCCTACGGCCCGGTGACCGACAACGCGCAGTCGGTCTACGAGCTCTCGCTCATCGAGAACGTGCCGAACGTGAAGGCCGAGGTGAAGAAGGACTTCGGCTTCGACCTCGACTTCGAGAAGGCCAAGGGCTACCTCGAGGAGAACGACGGCGCCGGCAACACCTTCAAGGCGACCGCCAAGCCGGTGCTCATCGGCACCGCCGTGGTGGGCGCCACCACCATGATCTTCTCGATCATCGTGGTGCTCACCCAGGGCCTGAAGCCCGAGCTCATCTCCAAGCTCTCGATCCTGAACCCGCTGTTCCTGCTCGGCCTCATCATGGGCGGCGCGGTCATCTACTGGTTCTCGGGCGCGTCCACCCAGGCCGTCTCCACCGGCGCCTACCGCGCGGTCGAGTTCATCAAGCAGAACATCCGCCTCGAGGGCGTCGAGAAGGCGAGCGTCGAGGACTCGAAGAAGGTCGTCGAGATCTGCACGCAGTACGCGCAGAAGGGCATGTTCAACATCTTCCTGGTGGTGTTCTTCGCCACCCTGGCCTTCGCGTTCGCCGACGAGTTCTTCTTCATCGGCTACCTCGTCTCGATCGCCATCTTCGGCCTGTTCCAGGCGATCTTCATGGCGAACGCCGGCGGCGCCTGGGACAACGCCAAGAAGGTGGTCGAGGTCGAGCTGAAGGCCAAGGGCACGCCGCTGCACGACGCGACCGTGGTCGGCGACACCGTCGGCGACCCGTTCAAGGACACCTCGTCGGTGGCCATGAACCCGATCATCAAGTTCACCACGCTGTTCGGCCTGCTGGCCGTCGAGCTCGCCATCCAGATGGAGACCTCGGCGCGCGTGGGCCTGGCGGCGGTGTTCCTGGCGGTCGCGCTCGTGTTCGTCTGGCGGTCCTTCTACCGGATGCGCATCGAGACGAACGTGAAGTCCACCGAGACGGCCGGCGCGGCCAGCCCGGCGCACTAGCATGTGCGCGGAGCGGATCGCTCCGCCGTCACCGAGGGCGGCGCTCGAGAAGGCGTGCGCCGCCCTCAAGGTGTTTCCCCTGCACGGCGTGGTCGTCCTCCCGGGGACGCCCACGCCGTTTCACATCTTCGAGCCGCGCTACCGCGCGCTCGTCGGGGACGCGCTGCGCGGCGACCGCATCCTGGCGGTCCCCGGCCTCACCACCATGGAGGCGGCGCAGCAGCTCCACCCGCCGCTGTTCCCGGTGGCGGGCGCCTGCATCATCGAGCAGGAGGACCGCTACGACGACGGGCGCTACGACCTGGTGGTGCGCGGCGTGGCGCGCGTGCGGCTGATCCAGGAGCTCGCGAACGAGAAGCCCTACCGCGAGTTCCGCGCCGAGATCCTCGACGACGTCTGGCCGGACGAGGGCCCCGAGGCGCTCGAGCAGGACGTGGCGTCGCTCCGGCAGCTCGTGCTCGAGCTGTCCACCCGCCTCCCGCCCGAGTCCGGCGCCCCCGCGCTGGCCGAGGCGGTGGCGCAGATGCGCGACGCCTCCGCCATCGCCGACCTGGTTGCCGCCGCGGCGGTGTCCGAGCCGCACGCCCGCCAGCGGGTGCTGGAGACGCTCGAGGTCGAGCGCCGCCTGGAGCTCGTGGTCGAGGAGGTCGCGGGCGTGGTGCTGATGCTGTCGAAGGGGCAGGGCCCGGAGAACTAGGCCTTCGACTCCGTCCGCTCATCCCGACCCTTCGACTCCGGCGAGCCTGCGGCTCGCCTACGCTCAGGGTGAGCGGATCGCTCATCCCGAGCGAGGCACGGCCGGAGTCGAGGGACGCTCAGGGTGAGCGGATCACGGCGCTCATCCCGAGCGTAGCGCGGCCCGCCGGGCCGCGCGGAGTCGAGGGAGGGACCTACGACTCCGCCGCCCGCCCCACGCCGTAGTAGGTGAACCCGGCCGCGCGGACCTTGGCGGCGTCCCACACGTTCCGGCCGTCGAACAGCACCGGCTGCGCCATGAGCTGCTTCAGGCGCGCCAGGTCCGGCTGGCGGAACTCGTTCCACTCGGTCACGAGCAGGAGCGCGTCGGCGCCCTCGGCGGCGGCGTACGGCTCGTCCACCAGCGTCACCCCGCGCCCGCGGAAGATCCCGTCCGCCACCTGCGCGGCCACCGGGTCGTGCGCGCGCACCCGGGCGCCGGCGGCGAGCAGGCCCTCCACCACGGTGATGGCCGGCGCCTCGCGCATGTCGTCGGTGCGCGGCTTGAACGCGAGCCCCCACACGCCGAAGGTGCGGCCGGCCAGCGTGCCGAAGTGCTTCTGCGCCTTCTCCACCAGCCAGCGCTTCTGCCGCTCGTTCACGCGCTCCACCGCGCGGAGCAGGTCGAAGTCGAGGCCGAGGTGGCGCGCCATGCTCATCACCGCGCGCACGTCCTTCGGGAAGCAGGAGCCGCCGAAGCCCACCCCGGGGAACAGGAACGGGTGGCCGATGCGCCGGTCCGAGCCGATGCCGCGGCGGACCTGGTCCACGTCGGCGCCCAGCTTCTCGCAGAGCGTGGCGATCTCGTTCATGAACGAGATGCGCGTCGCCAGCATCGCGTTCGCCGCGTACTTCGTCAGCTCGGCGGAGCGCAGGTCCATGAACAGCACCGGCTGCTCGGCCCGGACGAACGGCGCGTACAGCTCGGCCATCACCGCGCGGGCGCGCTCGGAGGCGACGCCGACCACCACGCGATCCGGCCGCATGAAGTCGTCGATGGCGGCGCCTTCCTTCAGGAACTCGGGGTTGGAGACCACGTCGAACGGCTGCGCGGTCACCTCGCGGAGCGCCTCGGCCACCTTGTCGGCGCTGCCCACCGGCACCGTGCTCTTGTCCACCACCACCGTGTAGCGGGTGAGGTGGCGGCCGATCTCGCGGGCCGCGGCGAGCACGTAGGACAGGTCGGCGTCGCCGTTCTCGCCGGGCGGGGTGCCCACCGCGATGAACGCCACGTCGGCGTCCTTCATGGCCTCGGGGTACGAGGTGGTGAAGGACAGGCGCCGCTCCTTCACGTTGCGGCGCACCAGCTCCTCGAGCCCCGGCTCGTAGATGGGGATGCCGCCGGCGCGGAGCGTCTCGATCTTGGCGGCGTCGAGGTCGAGGCAGGTGACCCGGTGGCCCGACTCCGCGAAGCAGGTGCCGGTGACGAGGCCCACGTAGCCGGTGCCGACGACGGTGATGTTCATCGCTCGAGGTCCCTCACGGAAAGCAGAGGCGCGCAATCTAGCACGCCCCGGCCGGGCCGATCACGGCGCGACCACGAGGCGCGCCGCGGCCTCCTCGCCGCGGAGCTGGCGCAGGCGGGCGGGGTCGCTGGCGGCCTCCACCACCCGGTCCACCGCGACCCGCTCGGCGACCCCGAGCTCCGGGCGCACCGCCTCGGCGGCCTCGGCGACGTCCGGGAAGAACAGCGCCGCGAGCCGGCTGACGCCGTGGAGCGCGCGCGCGAGCCCGAGCGCGCGGGCCCGGGCCAGCACGTACTCGCGGTCGAGCGACAGCCGGAGCAGCTCGCGCACGTCCACGTACGTGATGAGCGGCGCGCGCAGGCCGAGGAGCGCCTGCTCGCCGACCGTGGAGAGGAGCGCGTCCTCCGCGGACGGGCGGGCGGCCGACGGGCCGAACGCCAGGTACGGCACGCTGCGCTGGAACAGCAGCGGATCGGCCGCCGCGCCGGAGAACAGCCCCTCCTGCGCCGCCACGGTGAGCCGGCCGTCGCCGAAGATCGCGGTGCGGCCGCCGTGCTCGGTGCGCTCGAGCTGCATGCCGCCGCGGATCGCGTCCGCGAAGCGCTGCGCGTCCTCGGCGGCGAGCGCGACGCGCAGGTCGCCCACCGGCCGGAACGCGAGGTGCGGGTAGAGCCAGTCGATGTAGGCGGCGGCGTCGAGCAGCACCACCGGCACGCCCTCGGCCGGCCGGAGCACGCCTCGCAGCGTCACCATCTTGAGGACGTTGTCGTTCGCGACGCCCTGGTACTGCGCCAGCAGCCGCTCGCGCAGCGCCTCCGGCGCCGAGGCGCCGAGCCGCGTGTGCTCGAGCTGGAAGGAGGCGAGCGGCGCGAGCCCGTGCGCCACGAGCACGTCGCCGAGCAGGCCGGGCTCGCAGTCGGGCAGGACCGCCGGCGGGGAGAAGGAGGTGAGCGCGCGCAGGGCGTCGAGGAGGGCCACGGCGTCGCCGGATGTAACCCGGCGAGCGCCCGGCGGCAATCGGCGAGACGCGCCGGGGCGGGCGAGGGTGCGCAGGTTCACCGGCACGGAGGACGCGACATGACCGAGCTCGACGGAACGCTCACCGATCTCGCCCGGCAGCGCAGCGTGGGCGAGCCCATCGTCAGCCTGTACCTGGACGTGCGCTGGGCCGACGAGCAGCAGCGCGAGCGGGTGCGGCTGTTCGTCCAGGAGCGCGTGCGGCACACGCTGGCGCACTATCCGCCCGGCACCCCCGACCGGCCCGCGCTCGACCGCACCCTGCAGCGCGTGCTGGAGCACGTGAACGGGCTCACCACGCAGGCCTCCCCGGCCGAGAAGGACGGGTTCGCGCTGTTCGCCTGCGAGGGCCTGGGGCTGTGGCAGCCCATGTCGTTCCGCCGGCCGTTCACCCCGGAGCTGTGCACCGACGCCATCCCGCACCTCGTCCAGCTCGCCCGCCTCGCCGACGACTTCGAGCCCGCCATCGTGGTGGTGCCGAACCAGGCCGGCGCCGACGTGTACGAGGTGCGGCTCGGCGACCTCGCGACGGAGTCGAGCCTGCGCGGCTTCGTGCCCCGCCGCGATCGGGACCGGTTCAACCCGGGCGCGGCGCGGCCGGGCCAGCGCTTCGAGCGGCAGGAGAAGGACGGGCGGCACGAGGAGGCCTTCATCCAGAAGAACCGGCGCGCCGCCGCGGCCGAGGTCGAGCTCCGGCTGTCGCGGACGCCGGGCGCGCACCTCGTGCTGGTGGGCACGGCGCAGAACGTGGCCGCGTTCGAGCGCGAGCTGCCGGAGCGGGCACGCGCGCGGGTGATCGCGCGCCTGCCGCGCCCGCGCGAGTGGGAGTCCACCGGTGGCGCGCGGCGCGACGGCGTGGTGGCCGGGGCGGCCGCGGCCGTCGCCGAGCACGAGCGCGCCGCGGAGCGCCGCATCGTGGACGTCCTCGTGGGCGAGGCGCTGCGCGGCGGCCTCGGCGTGGTCGGCCCGGAGGACGTGGTGCAGGCGCTGAACGAGGGCCGGGTGCACCGGCTGGTGCTGGAGGAGGACTTCCAGCGCGCCGGGTGGCAGTGCGACCGCTGCGCCGCGCTCGGCGCCACGCGCGGCGCCGACCTGTGCCCGTACTGCGGCGGCGACCTGCACATCGTGCAGCAGCTCGGCGAGGCGCTGGTGGCGCGGACGCTCGCGGGCGGCGGCGCGGTGGAGGTGGTGGCGCACGCGAACCGGCTGCACGGCTACCGCGGCGTGGGCGCGTTCCTCCGCCAGACCGCCCCCACCGGCCTGCGCGGCGCGAGCCCGCCGTGGCCGACGGCGTCCCTCGACTCCGGCCGTGCCTGACGGCACGGCCTACGCTCGGGATGAGCGGTCGTCGATCGCTCACCCTGAGCGTAGGCGAGCCGCAGGCTCGCCGGAGTCGAAGGGTCGGGATGAGCGGACGGATTCGAAGGGTGGGTGGGCTCCTCTACCCCTTCCACTCACGGTACGCGTCCGCGGCGCTGGACACGAGGTCGGCGTGGCGGACGGTCCAGCCCACCTCGGCGGCGCGGGCGGTCACCACCTGCTGGTCCATGGCGAGCGCGTCCGCCATCGGCCCCATCGCCTTGCGCGCCTCCTCGAGCGGCAGCTCGCGGACGGCGCCCTTGCCGGCGGCGCGGCTGTAGGCGGCGGCCGCGTCGGCGACCGGGGTCGGCCGGCCGTCCACGCCGTGGAACACCCCCTGCGCGCGCCGCTCGACCACCAGCCGGTACAGCTCCGCCAGGTCCTCCACGTGCACGAACGACCAGCGCTGCGTGCCGGGGGCGACGACCGTCGCCGCGCCCTCGCGCGTCGCCTGGTCGAACCACGGGGTGATGAGCCCGCGCCGCCCGCCGTAGACCATGCCCGGGCGGATCACCACGGCGGCGACGCGGTCGCCGGCCGCGCCCAGCACCCGCCGCTCGTGCGCCGGGCGCCACGCGGTCGCCGCCGCGGGGTGGTCGGTGGAGGCCTGCTCGTCGGCGACGCCGCCGGTGTCCCCGAGCACCCACACGCCCGAGGTGTACACCACCGAGAACGGCCGCCCCGCCGCGCGGGCCGCCGTGATCATCGCCTCGACCGCCTCGGCGTCGGCCGGCGGCCCGAGGCCGTAGTCCACCGCGGCGTGCACCACCGCGTCCTGCGCGGCGAGCTCGCGGGCGAGCGCGCCGACGTGGCCGAGGCCGCCCCGCACCGGGGTGGCGCCGTGGCGCCGCAGCTCGGCGTCCTTCTCCTCGGAGCGCGAGAGGCCGGTGACCTGGTGCCCGCCGCGCGCCAGGGCGGACACGATGGCGCTGCCGATGTACCCGGTCGCGCCGGTGACGAAGATCTTCATGGTGTCTCCTCCGGGCGGGAGGGGTAATGCGGGACCGCCCGGGTTGCACACGTCGCGATGGGGCCTGCGCGACGCCGCGCGCGCGCCCCGCCGCGAGCGGTGCCGGCCGAGCCGCGGCGCTGCAACGTTCGCGCGATGAGCGCCGGCCCGCCTGCTCGCATCCTCGTCGTCTTCGGGACCCGCCCCGAGGCCATCAAGCTCGCGCCGGTGATCGCGGCGCTGCGCGCCCGGCCCCGCGCCGAGGTGCGCGTGTGCCTCACCGGCCAGCACCGCGAGATGGTGGACGCGGTGCTGTCCTTCTTCGGCGTGACGGTGGACGAGGACCTCGCCATCATGCAGCCGGGGCAGAGCTTGAACGGCGTCGCCTCGCGCGCGCTCGCGGGTGTGGACCGGGTGCTGGGGGCGTTCGCGCCGGACTGGACCGTGGTGCAGGGCGACACCACCACCGCGTTCGCCGCGGCGCTCGCCGCGTTCCACCGGCGCGTCAAGGTCGCGCACGTCGAGGCGGGCCTCCGCAGCCACGACCGCTTCAAGCCCTACCCCGAGGAGGTGAACCGCGTGATGACCGCCGCGGTCACCGACCTGCACTTCTGCCCCACCGCGCAGGCCCGCGAGAACCTGCTCGCCGAGGGCCACGCGCCGGGCGCGATCCAGGTGGTGGGCAACACGGTGGTGGACGCGCTGCACCTCGCGGTCGCGAAGCTCGACGACCCCGCGGTCGAGCGGGAGGTGGCGCGCGGCCACGAGTGGCTCGATCCGGAGAAGCCGCTCGTGCTCGTCACCGGCCACCGCCGCGAGAGCTTCGGCGCGCCGTTCCGCGACCTCTGCCTCGCCATCCGCGAGCTGGCCCGGCGGAACGCGGTGCAGGTGGTCTACCCGGTGCACCTCAACCCGAACGTGCGCGGGCCGGTGTTCGACCTGCTGGGCGGCGCGCCCGGCGTGCGGCTCGTGGACCCGGTCGCCTATCCGACGCTGGTGTGGCTGGCCCGGCGGAGCCGCTTCATCCTCACCGACTCCGGCGGCATCCAGGAGGAGGCGGCCGCGCTGGGCCGGCCGGTGCTGGTGATGCGCGTGGTGACCGAGCGGCGCGAGAGCGTGGACGCCGGCGTGTCGCGCCTGGTCGGGACCGACCGCGGCGCGATCCTGGAGTGGTCGGAGCGGCTGCTGAACGACGAGGCCGCCTACCGGGCCATGGCGCGCACGGTGGACGTCTACGGCGACGGGCGCTCCAGCCAGCGCATCGCGGACGCGCTGGCCGGGCCGATCACGGCGTGAGCCGGCGCCGGGCGCGGCGGCGGCGGTTGCGCGCCTCCTTCGCGTACATCACCCAGCCGAGCGGCCCGAGCCGGTTGCGCAGCCGCCGGCCCTCGTCCACCGCGCCGAGCTCGATGAGCCGCGAGGCGAGCTTGGCGGGCACGCGGGCGCGGCCGAACGGCATCCGCGCGGCGTGCGCCTCGTAGAAGTGCGCCAGCACCGACGCGTAGCCGAGCTCGACGTCCGGCCGCCAGGTGAGGTTGCCGCCGTGCGCCGAGAAGCACACGAGCGGCTCCGCGAGGTGGCCGAGGCGCGGGTACTCGAGCGCCGCCTGGAGGTAGACGGCCTGGTCCGGCCCGGCGCCGTGGCGCAGGTACCCGAGCCGCTCCTCGCCGGGGAGCGCCAGCGACAGCCAGCGCGCGAGGTCCGCGCGCCGCGCCACCGCGCAGCAGGGCGAGCGCGGCACCTGCCGGCCGCGGGCGTCGTAGGCGATCTCGAGGTAGTCGGCCGCCGGCCGGACCGCCGGCCCGTCCAGCGCGTACATCACGCGCGCCGGCCCGACCGCCTTCGGCGCGTCGGGCGCCGGGGCGAGGCGCACGGCGGAGTACACGATCCCGACGCCCGGGTCCGCGTCGAGCAGCGCCACCGCGCGCTCCAGGAACGCCGGCTCGTACCAGTCGTCGGAGAACAGCAGCGCCGCGTACTGCGTCTCGCCCGCCAGCTCGGCGCAGCGCCGCCAGTTGCGGACCGGCCCGAGGTTCTCGGCGTTGCGGTGGGCGCGGATGCGCGGGTCCTGGGCGGCGTAGCGCTCGGCGAGCGCGAACGTGCCGTCGGGGCTGGCGTTGTCCACCACCACGCACTCCCACGACGCGAGCGTCTGCGCGCGCACCGAGTCGAGCGCCGTCGCGAGGAAGCGCTCGGAGCGGAAGCAGGGGACGAGGACGGAGACCTTGGGATCGGACAAGACGGAACTCGGCGGGGGATGGGAGGCGGCGTAGAATAGCACCCGCATGCCCCCCAGCCTCTCCGTCGTCACCATCTGCCTGAACGATCGCGCCGGGCTCGAGGCCACCCTCGACAGCGTGATCGGCCAGACCTACCGCGACCTCGAGGTGGTGGTGGTGGACGGGGGCTCCACCGACGGCAGCCTGGACGCGATCCGCGCCCGGGAGCCCCGCATCGCGCGCTGGGTGTCCGAGCCGGACGGCGGCATCTACGAGGGCCAGGGCAAGGGCGCCGCGCTGGCAAAGGGCGAGTGGCTGCTCTTCCTCAACGCCGGCGACCGGCTCGCCGCGCCCGACGCGCTCGAGCGGCTCATGACGCCGCGCCCGGTCGAGGACGTCGTGTACGGCGACGTCTGGATGGAGCGCGGCGGCCGCCTGCGGCCGTGGCGGGCGCCGGACCACCCGAGCGTCCTGCACCTGATGCGCAGCATGCTCCCGCACCAGGCCACCGCGTTCCGCCGCGCGCTGTTCCTCCGCCTCGGCGGCTACGACCTCTCCTTCCGGATCGCCGCCGACTACGACCTGCTGCTCCGCGCGCTCGTCGAGGCGCGCGCCACCACCCGCCACGTCCCGCACCTCGTCGCCATCCACAACGGCGAGGGCGTGTCCAACGACCCCGCCCGCACGCCGCGGCTGCGCGAGGAGCGGGCGCGCATCCAGGAGAAGGTGCTGCCGGAGGCGGTGCGCGAGGACTGGCGCGTGTACGAGGCGGTCGAGTCGCAGCTCCCCGGCCGCCGCGTGCGGGCGTGGTTCCGGCCGATGGCGCGGCCGCTGCGCCGGCTGAGCCGCGCGCTGCGCCGCATGCCGGACACCGGCGGCACGCACCGCCCCGACGCCGCGAAGGCGCCGAAGGGCTGAGCCGGTGCGCCCCTCCCCGATCGCCAACCTCGAAGGGCGGGCCGCGTGCGCGTCGCGCTGACCGGCGCCACCGGCTTCCTCGGCCGCGCGGTCGCGGCCGCGCTCGTCGCGCGCGGCCACGAGGTGCGGGTGCACGTCCGGCCCGGGCGCGAGGCCGCGCTCGGCCCTGCCCCGCGGCTCGAGCTCGTGCCCGGCGCGCTCGGCGACGCCGCGGCCGCCGGCGCGCTCGTCGCGGGGGCGGACGCGCTCGTGCACCTCGCCGCCCTGGGCGTGCAGAGCCGCGACCGCGACTGGGCGCGGATGGTCGAGGCGAACGTGGCCGCGCCGCTCGCGCTCCTCGACGCGGCCGCCGGCGCCGGCGTGGGCCGGGTGGTGGCGGCCGGCACCTGCCTCGAGTATCGCGGCCACGGGCGGCTGCCCGGGGCGCCGGCCGCGGGCGCGCCCACCTGCGCGGAGGACGCGCCGCTCGAGAGCGCCGACGGCTACGGCGCCACCAAGGCGGCGGGCGGCGTGGTGCTGCGGGCGCGAGCCCGGGCGCGCGGCGTGCCGCTGCGCTGGCTCCGCCTCGCCTCGATGTACGGCCCCGGCGACGATCCCGGGAAGCTCGTGCCCGGCGCGCTCCGCGCCGCGCGCGCCGGCGCGCCCTACGAGATGACCGCGGGCGAGCAGGTGCGCGAGTGGCTGCACCGCGCCGACGCGGTGGACGCGGTGGTGCGCGCGGTGGAGCACGGCTGGGGCGGCGCGGAGGTCGCGGACACCGTGAGCGTCGTGAACGTCGGCACCGGCGAGGGCGTGCGGCTCCTCGACCTCGTCCGCGAGGTCTACCGCGCCGCCGGCGCGGACCCGGCGCTCGTGCTCGCCGGCGCGCGGCCCTACCGCGAGGGCGAGGTGCACCGGCTGGTGATGGACGTGTCGCGCGCGGCGGCGGCGCTGGGCGGCTGGGCGCCGCGCGTCGCGCTCGCGGACGGGCTGGCGGCGCTCGCCGCCGCGGAGGAGACGGGATGAGCGGCAGGTGGATCGTGACCGGCGGCTGCGGGTTCGTGGGCTCGAACCTGGCGGCGTCGCTGCTCGACGACGGCGTCGAGGTGGTGGTGCTCGACACGCTGGTGCGGACCGGGTCGTCGGAGAACCTGGCCTGGCTGCGCGAGCGCGCGGCGCGCCCGGGCGCGGGGCGGCTCGTGCACCTCGCCTGCGACACGCGCTCGCGCACCGACGTCGAGCACGCGTTCGCGCGCTTCGGCGGCGGCGCGGTGGCGGTGGCGCACCTCGCCGGCCAGGTGGCGATGACCACCAGCATCGAGCGGCCGCGCTACGACTTCGAGGTGAACGTCCTCGGCGCGTTCAACGTGCTCGAGGCGGTGCGCGCCCACGCGCCGGCGGCGGCCGCGCTGTTCTCCTCCACCAACAAGGTCTACGGCGATCTCCTGGGCGTGCGCCACGAGGAGGGGCCCACCCGCTGGCTGCTGCCCGACCACCCGCACGGCCTCGACGAGGCGGTGCCGCTCGACTTCCACAGCCCCTACGGCTGCTCGAAGGGCGCCGCCGACCAGTACTTCCTCGACTACCACCGCATCTTCGGCCTCAGGACCGTCGTGTTCCGCCACAGCTCCATGTACGGCGGCCGCCAGTACGCCACCTACGACCAGGGCTGGGTGGGCTGGTTCTGCCAGCAGGCGCTGCGCCAGCGCGCCGAGGCGCGCGCGGGCCGGACGCCCGAGCCGTTCACCATCAGCGGCGACGGCAAGCAGGTGCGCGACCTGCTCTTCGCCGCCGACCTGGTCCGCTGCTACCGGCTGGCGGCGGCCGCGGCGGACCGGATCGCCGGGCGCGCCTACAACATCGGCGGCGGCCCGGAGCAGAGCCTGTCGCTGCTGGAGCTGTTCTCGGTGCTGGAGCGCAAGGTCGGCCAGCCGCTGCGGTTCGAGCGGCTCCCGGCGCGGCAGAGCGACCAGCGGGTGTTCGTGGCCGACGGGCGCCGGGCCGCGGCGGAGTTCGGGTTCGCGCCGGAGGTCGGCGTCGAGGCGGGGCTCGACCGCACGCTGGAGTGGCTCGAGCGGTCCGGCCGCTGATCGGGCGGCCCCGGCGCGCCCGGCCCTCGACGCCGGGCGAGGCTTCGCCTATCGTCCCGCGGACATGAAGGCCGTCATCCTCTGCGGCGGGCAGGGAACCCGCATCCGAGACGCGAGCGAGGTGCTGCCGAAGCCGATGCTGCCCATCGGCAACCGGCCCATCCTCTGGCACATCATGAAGGGCTACGCGCAGCACGGCGTGCGCGAGTTCGTGCTGTGCCTCGGCTACAAGGGCTCGGTCATCCGCGAGTTCTTCCTGAACTACCGCGCCATGACCACCGACGTGACCGTCACGCTCGGCCGCCACGACCGGATCGAGTTCCACGGCCAGCACGGCGAGGAGGACTGGAAGGTCACGCTCGCCGAGACCGGCGAGGCGACCATGACCGGCGGCCGCGTGGCCGCGGTCCGGCGCTACGTCGAGGGCGACGACCTGTTCTGCCTGACCTACGGCGACGGCGTCTCGGACCTCGACGTGGCCGCGTCCATCGAGGCGCACCGGCGGCACGGCAAGGTCGCCACGGTGGCGGCCGTGCGCCCGCCCGGCCGCTTCGGCGAGATGCGGCTCGACGGCGCCCGCGTCACCGAGTTCAACGAGAAGCCGAACGCCAGCGAGGGCTTCATCAACGGCGGCTTCTTCGTGCTCGACGCCAGGCGGATCTGGCCCTACATCGGCGACGACGCCCGGACCGTGCTGGAGCAGGAGCCGCTGCGGAAGCTGGCGCGCGACGGCGAGCTGGTGGCGTTCCCGCACACCGGCTTCTGGCAGCCCATGGACACCGCCCGCGAGTACGGCCTGCTGAACGACCTGTGGACGCGCGGGGTCGCGCCCTGGAAGACCTGGCCATGAGCGGCCCTGCCCCCACCGCCGCGGAGCTCGCCCGCGCCTACGCCGGCCGCCGCGTGCTCGTCACCGGCCACACCGGCTTCAAGGGGAGCTGGCTCACGCTCTGGCTCGAGAGCCTGGGCGCGAAGGTGACCGGGTACGCGCTCGCGCCCGCCGGCTCGCCCTCGCTCTACGTGGCCGCGGCGGTGGACGCCGCCTGCACGAGCGTGCTCGCCGACGTGCGCGACGCGGCGAACCTCGCCGCGGTGGTGCGCGAGGCGCGGCCGGAGCTGGTGTTCCACCTGGCCGCGCAGCCGCTCGTGCGCGCGTCGTACCAGGCGCCGGTGGAGACGCTCGAGACGAACGTGCTCGGCACCGCCCACCTGCTCGAGGCGGTGCGCGCCGCTGGCGTGCCCTGCGGCGTGGTCGTGGTGACGAGCGACAAGTGCTACGAGAACCGCGAGTGGGCCTGGGGCTACCGCGAGGACGAGCCCATGGGCGGGTTCGACCCCTACTCCATGTCCAAGGGGGCGACCGAGCTGGTGGTGTCGAGCTGGCGCCGGAGCTTCTTCCCGCCGGCCCGCCTCGCCTCGCACGGCGTGGCGCTCGCCAGCGCGCGCGGGCAACGTGGTCGGCGGCGGCGACTGGGCCGAGGACCGGATCGTGCCGGACGCCATCCGCGCGCTCGCGGCCGGCCGGCCCGTCCCGGTGCGCAACCCGCGCGGCGTCCGCCCCTGGCAGCACGTGCTCGAGCCGCTCGGCGGCTACCTCTTGCTGGGCGCGCGGCTCGCGCCGGGCGCGCCGGACCGCGCCGCGCACTGCGAGGCGTTCAACTTCGGCCCGCGCCACGAGGACGCGCGCACCGTCCGCGAGGTGGTGGAGACGCTCGTCGCCGCCTGGGGCCCGGGCGCCTGGGAGGACCGGAGCGACCCGGCCGCGCCGCACGAGGCCGGGGTGCTGCGCCTCTCGGTGGAGAAGGCCTGGGCGCGGCTGGGCTGGGCGCCGCGCTGGAGCTTCGAGGAGGGGCTGCGCCGGACGGTGGAGTGGTACCGGGCGCACGCCGCCGGCGCGGGCGCGCCCGCGCTCGCCGAGCTGTGCCGCGCGCAGATCCGCGCATACCTGGAGCGCTGAGTGTCGATCGATCCGAAGGAGCGGGAGCGCCAGCTCACCGCCGAGATCCTGGAGCGCGTGCGCGAGCTCGCGCGGCTGCGCGAGGGCGCCGAGCCGGCGTTCGTGCCCGGCAAGTCGCCGGTGCGCTACGCCGGCCGCGTGTACGGCGCGCCGGAGCTGACGAACCTGGTGGAGAGCGGCCTCGAGTTCTGGCTCACCGCCGGCCGCTGGCACCGGCGGCTGGAGGAGCGGCTCGCCGAGTGGTACGGCGTCGAGCACGCGCGCCTCGTGAACTCCGGCTCGTCCGCGAACCTGCTCGCGGTCGCGGCGCTCCGCTCGCACCTGCTCGGCGAGCGCCGGCTCCGCGCCGGGGACGAGATCATCACCGTCGCGGCCGGGTTCCCCACCACGGTGGCGCCGGCGCTCCAGCTCGGCCTCGTGCCGGTGTTCGTGGACGTGTCGCTGCCCGGCTACAACCTCGACGTCTCGCAGCTCGAGGCGGCGCGCTCGCCGCGGACCCGCGCGGTGATGGTGGCGCACACGCTCGGCAACCCGTTCGACCTCGCCGCGGTGAAGGCGTTCTGCGAGCGGCACCGGCTCTGGCTGGTCGAGGACAACTGCGACGCGGCCGGCTCGCTCTACCACGGGCGCAAGACCGGCACGTTCGGCGACCTCGCCACGCTGTCGTTCTACCCGCCGCACCACATGACCATGGGCGAGGGCGGCGCGGTGCTGACCTCGGACGACACGCTGAAGCGCGCGGTCGAGTCGCTGCGCGACTGGGGCCGTGACTGCTGGTGCAACCCCGGGGTGGACAACACCTGCCGCCGCCGCTTCGAGTGGCAGCTCGGCGAGCTGCCGCGCGGCTACGATCACAAGTACGTCTACGGCCACCTCGGCTTCAACCTGAAGGTCACGGACATGCAGGCCGCGGTGGGGCTGGCGCAGCTCGAGCGGCTGGCCGGGTTCGTCGAGGCGCGGCGCCGGAACTGGGCGTTCTACCGCGAGGCGCTCGGGGACCTGTCCGACGCGCTGGTGCTGCCCGAGCCCACGCCCGGCTCCGAGCCGTCCTGGTTCGGCTTCATGATGACCGTGCGCGAGGGCGCCGCCGTCACGCGCGACGCGCTGGTCCGCCACCTGGAGGGCCGCAAGATCCAGACCCGCATGCTGTTCGCCGGGAACCTGGTGCGGCAGCCCGCGCTCACCCAGCTCGTGCAGGACGCCCGCGACGAGGGCCGGCCGCCGCCGTTCCGGGTGGTGGGGGAGCTCGTCAACACCGACGCGATCATGAACCGCTCGCTGTGGGTGGGCGTGTATCCCGGGTTGACCGAGGCCATGCGCGCGTACGTGGCGGAGAGCATCCGGGACGGCGTGCGCGGCGCGCGCTGACCGCCCGCTCGCGGCGCGGCGCCGGGGCGGTTACACTGCGCGTCCCGATGCGAACCGCCTGCGCGTCCGTCCTCGTCGCCGCCCTCCTGACCGCCAGCACCGCTCGTGGTTCGACAAGCTCACCACGAGCGGACGCGGAGGATGGGTCACCCGCTCGTGGTTCGACAAGCTCACCACGAGCGGAAGCAGCAGGCTCACCACGAGCGGAAGCCGCCCCGCTCACCCCGAGCCTGTCGAGGGGCGAGCGGGGATGCACCCAGGTCCCGCTTTCGGTGGACGGGATCGGCACCCCCGCCGACGAGCTGCTCCGCCTCGGCGAGCTGTCCGGCGCGGTCCCCCTCTCGCCGCGCGTGCTGCGCCGCGCCGGCGCGCGGGTGGAGGCGCGCTGCGCGGAGGGCGCGCTGCCCTGGGACACCGCCGGGCTCGAGGCGCGCGCGGGCGCGGACGGCGTCCGGCTCGTGCCGCTCCGGCTCGACGCCGCCTGGAACTCGCACTACCCGTCCGGCGGGAACGACGGCCTGCTCTGGGCCGGCCGCGGGACCTCGTCGATGCTCTCCGGCGGCGCGTCCTTCCGCTGGGGCGCGCTCTCCGGCGCGCTCGCGCCGGCCGTCTCCTGGTCGCAGAACCGCTGGTTCACCACCCGCCAGAACGGCCAGGCCGGCGACCTCGCCTTCCGGAACCCGTTCTACGGCGACGGCATCGACTACCCGCAGCGCTTCGGCGCCGGCCCGTTCGCGGACTGGAGCCTCGGCCAGAGCTACCTGCGCGCCGACGCGTGGAACGTGGCCGTCGGGATCTCCACCGAGAACCTCTGGATCGGCCCCGGGATCCGGAACGCGCTCACCATGACGAACGCCGCGCCCGGCTTCCCGCACGCGTTCGTCGGCACCTCGCGCCCCGCGAACATCGGCATCGGCACGGCCGAGGTGCTGGTGTACTGGGGCCGCCTCTCGCGCTCGACCTACGTCGCGCACCCCACTCACCCGATGGTGAGCGGGCTCGTGCTCGACTACACGCCGCGCTGGGTGCCCGGGCTCACGGTCGGGCTCTCGCGCCAGTTCGTGCAGGTGTGGGACGGCCTGCGGGTGGGCGACTGGCTGGCGGTGTTCCAGAGCCCGCGCAAGAACGACCTGAAGGGCTGGTACGACGATCCCACCGGCAACAACCCCAACGACAACCAGCTCGCCTCGCTGTTCGCGCGCTGGGTGTTCCCCGAGGCGCGGCTCGAGATCTACGGCGAGTTCGGCCGCGAGGACCACGAGGGCTCGCTGTACCAGTACGTCCGCGAGACCGACCACACCGGCGCGTACCTGCTCGGCCTCCAGAAGCTGTTCGGCGGCGGCGCGCGCACCGTGCGCCTCCAGCTCGAGGCCACCGCGCTCCAGGCCGTGCGTCCCCCCGACAGCCTGCGCGGCATGCCGAGCTGGTACACCCACGCGCGCGACCTCTCGTGGACGAACGAGGGCCAGCTCCTCGGCGCCTCCATCGGCCCCGGCTCGGACAGCCAGACGGTGGCGGTGGACGTGTTCGGGCCGCGCGGGCGCATCGGCGGGTACCTCGAGCGCGTCCGCCGCGACAACGCCTACTACTGGAGCACCATCGAGCCGCTCCGCGACGACGCGCTCACCCAGGACGTCGAGGTGACCGCCGGCGCGCGCCAGCTCCTGCTCGCCGGGCCGTTCGAGGTCTCGTGGGACGCGAGCGCGTCCTACCGCTGGTCGCGGGCGTTCCTGCCGCGGAACGAGCCCAACCTGCGGCTCGTGGTGCAGGTGGCGCTGCCGCTCACGCCGACGCGCTGACGTCGCGCGCCGGGTCCGGCTCGACGCCGCCGCCGGGCTCGCCACCCGTCGCGCCCGCGGCGTCCGGGCCCGCGCCGGCCGCGTCGGGCCGCGCCGAGGTCGGGCGCAGCACCGCGATGAGCGAGAGCGGCGGGAACGGCAGCGCGCGGTCGATCACCCGGAACAGCGGCGTGAGCAGGTTGAGCGCCTTGATCTGCACGAGGCCGAAGGAGCGGCGCTTCAGGAGCTTGCCGTTCAGCCACCAGGCCGGCGTGCCCACCCGGTTGAAGTGCAGGAGCTCCTGCACCTCGAAGCCGGCCTTCGTGGCGAGCTCCACCAGCGTGTTCTCGGTGTAGCGCCGCTTGTGCCCCAGCACCTCGTCGAGCGTGCCGAACAGGTCCGGGCCGCGCGGCACGAGCACGATGGCGCGGCCGGTCTCGGCGAGCGCCGCGCGGACGTTCCTGAGCGCGCCGAGGTCGTCGTCCACGTGCTCGATGATGTTGAGGCACACCACCGTGTCGAAGCCGCCCTCCACCGTGGGGAACGACTCGCCCTTCGTGACGTCGGTGAGCGTGACGTCGAGGTAGGGCCGGTCGAGCGTGAGGCCGCGGAGCGTCTGGAGGTAGAGCGGGTTGACGTCGGAGGCGACGTAGGTGTTGCGCGGGACGAGGCGGCGGGTGAGGTTGCCGGTGCCGCTCCCGATCTCGAGCACGCGCTGCCCGCAGAACGGCCGGATGACGTCCGCCATCCAGGCGTTGAAGCGCGGCGCGCGGGCGAGCCGGCCCAGGATCTGCGAGCCGTACGCGTCCTCCTGGTAGACGTGGTCGGAGAGCCAGAAGCGGGTGATGGCCCACAGCGCCTTCACGCCGTCCCGCCAGTTGATCTTCTTGCCCTCCTGGTAGGTCCGCCCCGAGTAGCTGATGGGGATCTCGAAGATGCGCGCCTCGCGCTTCGCGAGCTTGATGGTCAGCTCGGGCTCGAGCCGGAAGTCGTTCGAGACGATGGGGATCGACTTCAGGAGGTCGGTGCGGACCGCCTTGTAGCAGGTCTCCATGTCGGTCAGGTTCACGTTGGTCACCCAGTTGGTGAGGAACGTGAGCAGCCGGTTGCCGAGCTCGTGGCGGAACAGCAGCGCGCGCCGGGCCTCGCCGCCCGCGAAGCGCGAGCCGAACACCGCGTCCGCCTCCTCCTCCACGAACACCTTCACGATGCGGGCGAGGTCGCGCGGGTGGTACTCGAGGTCCGCGTCGTGGATCACCGACAGCTCGCCGTCCGCCTCGGCGAGCGCGGTGCGGATGGCGCGGCCCTTCCCGCCGTTCATGACGTGGCGGAGGAACACCCACTCGAACTTGCCCTGCCGGCCGTGCCCGCACAGCTCCACGCCGTTCTCGATGGGCCCGTTCTCCAGCCACTGGACGCCGCGGGCGGCGGCGAAGGCGCGCAGGACCTCGCCGGTCGCGTCGCGCGAGCAGTCGTCCACCACCACCACCTGCACGCGCTCGAGGTGCGGCGAGCCGTCCAGGATCTCGAGCCTGCCGAGGGAGGTCGAGACGAGGTGCTGCTCGTTGTAGACGGGGACCAGGACGGAGAGGGAGGTCATCGCGGTGCGGTTCTAGCAGACGCGGGGGACCCGGGGTACTCGCGGGCGGGGAGCGGCCGAGCCGCCGGGCGGGTCGCGTTCCGCGCCCGGACGGTCCGTCCGCCGCCCGCGTCCGAGGCGGAGCTGCGGCAAACGGGCGCCCTCCGACCCTCTACGGGCACCATGGCTCCCCGGCATGAAACCCCCCGCCCCCGGTGGTAGGTTCGGCCGTCCCTGGCCCCCCCACGCAGGCGGGCGCCCGGGACGAGACGGAGCACGGCCCGCTGGGCCGGCCGCAGGGGGAACAGCGTGATCAAGGAACTCGAGGCGCGGATCGCCGCGCGCACCGCGCGCGTGGGCGTCATCGGCCAGGGCTACGTGGGGCTGCCGCTGGCGCTGGTGTTCCGGGAGGCCGGCTTCCCGGTGCTGGGGCTGGACGTGGATCCCGCCAAGATCGCCGCCATCTCGCGGGGCGAGTCGTACATCAAGCACATCGGCCCCGACCGCGTGAAGGCCGCGGTGGAGAGCGGCCAGTACACCGCCACCACCGACTTCGAGCGGCTGCGCGAGTGCGACGCGATCCTCATCTGCGTCCCCACGCCGCTCGGCCCGCACCGCGAGCCCGACAACTCGTACATCCACTCCACCGCCGAGAAGATCGCGAAGCAGCTCCGCCCCGGGCAGCTCGTGGTGCTCGAGTCCACGACGTACCCCGGCACGACCGACGAGGAGGTGAAGCCCCTGCTCGAGAAGAGCGGGCTCCGCTTCGGCGAGGACTTCCTGCTCGCGTTCTCGCCCGAGCGCGAGGACCCGGGCCGCAAGGACTTCAGCACGAAGACCATCCCGAAGGTGGTCGGCGGCGTGGACGAGGCGTCCACCCGCGCCGCGGCCGCGCTGTACGGCGCCGCGCTCGAGAACGTGGTGCCCGTGTCGAGCGCGCGGGTGGCCGAGTCCTGCAAGCTGCTCGAGAACGTGTTCCGGTCGGTGAACATCGCGCTCGTGAACGAGCTGAAGGTGATCTTCGACCGGATGGACATCGACGTGTGGGAGGTGATCCGCGCCGCGTCCACGAAGCCCTTCGGCTTCATGCCGTTCTACCCGGGCCCGGGCCTCGGCGGGCACTGCATCCCGCTCGACCCGTTCTACCTCTCGTGGAAGGCCGCCGAGCACGGCGAGTGGGCGCGCTTCATCGAGCTCGCCGGCGAGATCAACACCCGGATGCCGCGGTACGTGGCGCAGAAGGTGGCCGACGCGCTGAACGGCGACCACAAGTCGGTGAAGGGCTCGCGGGTGCTGGTGCTCGGGCTCGCCTACAAGGCGAACATCGACGACGACCGCGAGTCGCCCTCGTACGAGATCATCGAGCTGCTCCGCGAGGGCGGCGCCGACGTGGACTACTGCGACCCGTACTTCCCGAAGACCCACCGGACCCGCAAGCACGACCTCGGCCTCTCGTCGGTGCCGCTCGACGCCGCCACGTTCGCGTCCTACGACGCCGTGGTGGTCGCGACCGCGCACGAGCTGTTCAAGGACCCGAAGCTCTTCCGCGGCGTGCGCCTGGTGGTGGACACGCGCAACATGCTCCCCGCGCTCGTGCAGGGGAGCGGCGGGCCGCGGGTGGTGAAGGCGTAGCAGCGGGCGGGCGCGGGCTACCCCCGCGCCACCCACTGCGCGTGGAAGCGGTCCAGCGCGACGTCGATCGCGAGCGGCTTCGCCCGGAGCAGCGCCATCGCGCGGCCGACGTCGAGGCCGCTCCGCAGCGGCCGCGGCGCGAGCAGCTTCGCGTCGGCGGTCTTCACCGGCACGATCTCGCCCGAGAGGCCGAAGCGCGCCGCCACGCGGCGGGCGAAGTCAACGCGGTCGAGCGCGGTCGCGCCCGCGGTGTGGAGCACGCCCCGGAGGTCGTGCTCGAGGAGCAGCTCGAGCGTCATCTCCGCCGCGCTCTCGGCGAGCGTCGGCGAGACCACCTGGTCCGAGAACGCCTTCACCGGCTCGCCGCGCGAGAGCTTCTCCACCACCTGCGTGGCGAAGGTCGCCTTCGCTCCCGGCCGACCGCTGTACACCACCGCCACCCGCGCCACCGCCGCGTCCGGCGCGATCACGAGCGCCGCCTCCTCGCCGCAGCGCTTCGTGCGCGCGTAGGCGCCCTGCGGGTTGGGCAGGTCGTCCTCGCGGTAGCGGCCCCGCGTGCCGTCGAAGACGTAGTCGGTGGAGACCGCCACGAGCCGCGCGCCCAGGGCGCGGCAGGCGCGGGCCACCTGCTCGGTGCCGCCCACGTTCGCGCGCCAGGCGAGCTCCGGCTCGCGCTCGCAGCCGTCCACGTCGGTCATGGCGCCCGCGTGGAGGACCGCCTCGGGCCGGAGCTCGAGGAGCGTGCGCTCGACCGAGCGCCCGTCCGACAGGTCCGCGTCGGCCCAGGCGAAGCGCCCTGGCGCGAGCCGGCACGGGCCGCGCCCGAGGCCGACCACCTCGTGACCGCCCGACACGGCCAGCGTGACCGCGGCGCCGCCCAGCAGCCCGTTCGCCCCGGTGATCGCGATGCGCACGGGGCGAGCCTACCGCCGATCCGCGCTGCGGCAAACGAGCCCGCCCGACCCGGCGCGGGCATCGTGCCTCCCGGGCATGAAGGCCGCTGCCGGTGGTAGGGTTGGCCGTCCGTGGCGCCGCCCAGCCGGCGCGCGGCCGTACTCTGCGGAAGACGACCTCATGACCAGGCGCAAGGGAATCATCCTCGCGGGCGGAGCCGGGACGCGGCTCTATCCGGCCACGCTCGCGATCTCGAAGCAGCTCCTGCCGGTCTACGACAAGCCGATGGTGTACTACCCGCTCAGCGCGCTCATGCTGGCGGGGATCCAGGACATCCTCGTCATCTCGACGCCCCAGGACACCCCGCGCTTCCAGGAGCTGCTCGGCGACGGCAGCCAGTGGGGGCTCCGGCTCGAGTACCAGGTGCAGCCCAGGCCGGAGGGGCTGGCGCAGGCGTTCGTCATCGGCGCCGACTTCGTGCGCGGCGGCCCCTCGGCGCTGGTGCTCGGCGACAACATCTTCTACGGCCACGAACTGCAGAGCGTGCTGCGGGACGCCGACGCCCGCACCGACGGCGCGACCGTCTTCGCCTACGCGGTGACCGACCCCGAGCGCTACGGCGTGGTGGAGTTCGACGGCGAGCGCCGCGCGGTGAGCATCGAGGAGAAGCCCGCGAAGCCCAAGTCGCGCTACGCCGTCACCGGCCTCTACTTCTACGACCACAACGTGGTCGAGCTCGCCTCCACCATCCGGCCCTCCGCCCGTGGCGAGCTCGAGATCACCGACCTCAACCGCCTCTACCTCGAGCGCGGCCAGCTCTCGGTCGAGATCATGGGCCGCGGCTACGCCTGGCTCGACACCGGCACGCACGACTCGCTCCTCGACGCGGGGCAGTTCATCGCCACCATCGAGAAGCGGCAGGGGCTCAAGATCGCGTGCCCGGAGGAGGTCGCCTGGCGGCGGGGCTGGATCAGCGACGCGCAGCTCGAGGAGCGCGCCGCGGCGCTCGGCAAGTCCACGTACGGTCAATACGTGCGGAGCCTGCTCGAGACGCGGGTGTTCTGATGCACGCCCGTGCCACCCCGTTGCCCGGCCTGCTGGTGGTCGAGCCGCGCGTCTTCGGCGACGCGCGCGGCTTCTTCTTCGAGAGCTTCAACCAGCGGGCGTTCGACGCGGCCGTGGGCCGGCACGTGGAGTTCGTGCAGGACAACCACAGCCTCTCCACCCGCAACGTGCTCCGCGGGCTGCACTACCAGCTCCCCAACCCGCAGGGGAAGCTCGTGCGCGTCACGCGCGGCGAGGTGTTCGACGTGGCGGTGGACCTCCGCCGCGGCTCGCCCACGTTCGGGCGCTGGGCCGGGGAGACCCTCTCCGCCGAGGACAAGCGGCAGCTCTGGATCCCCGAGGGCTTCGCGCACGGCTTCCTCGTGCTCTCCGACGAGGCCGAGTTCGTCTACAAGATCACCGACTACTGGCACCCCGAGCACGAGCACTGCATCCGGTGGGACGACCCGGCCCTCGGCATCGACTGGCCCACCGGCGGCGCACCGCCGATCGTGTCGGCGAAGGACGCCGGCGGCAGGTCCTTCCGCGAGGCGGCCGTGTTCGAGGGCCCGGAGCATTCCAAGTGAACGTCCTCCTCACCGGCGGCTGCGGCTTCATCGGCTCCAACCTGGTCCGGCTGCTCCTCGCCGAGCGGCCCGGCTGGCGCGTCGTCAACCTCGACAAGCTCACCTACGCCGGGAACGCCGAGAACCTCGCGGACGTGAAGGGCAGCTCGCAGTACCGCTTCGTCCGCGGCGACATCGGCAACGGCGAGCTGGTGGCCGACGTCTTCCGCACGGAGCGCATCGACGCGGTGATGCACCTCGCCGCCGAGAGCCACGTGGACCGGTCGATCCTGGCGCCCGCGGTGTTCATCGACACGAACGTGCGCGGCACGCAGGTGCTGCTCGAGGCCGCGCGCGAGCACGGCGTGAAGCGCTTCCTGCACGTCTCGACCGACGAGGTGTACGGCTCGCTCGGTCCCAGCGGCTACTTCACCGAGACGACGCCGCTCGACCCGTCCTCGCCCTACTCGGCGTCGAAGGCGTCGAGCGACCTGCTCGCGCTCGCGTACGCGCACACGTTCAAGCTCCCGGTGGTGGTGACCCGCTGCTCCAACAACTACGGGCCCTACCAGTTCCCCGAGAAGCTCATCCCGCTCATGATCGCGAACGCGCTCCGGGACCTCCCGCTGCCCGTGTACGGCGACGGGATGAACGTGCGCGACTGGATCCACGTCGAGGACCACTGCCGCGGGCTGCTCGCCGCGCTCGAGCACGGCCACGACGGCGAGGTCTACAACTTCGGCGCGTCGAGCGAGCGGCACAACATCGACATCGTGAAGCAGGTGCTGCGCCACGTGGGCAAGCCGGAGACGCTCATCACCTACGTGAAGGACCGGCTCGGCCACGACCGCCGCTACGCCATCGACGCGACCAAGGCGCGCGCGAAGCTCGGCTGGGCGCCGCGGCACCACTTCGAGGCCGCGCTCGGCGACACGGTCCGCTGGTACCGGGAGCACCGCGCCTGGTGGGAGCGGATCATCTCCGGCGAGTACCTGACGTACTACGAGACGCAGTACGGGCGAGGGTAGCCGTCGGGGCGGGCGGCCAGCGCCGCGCCCCTACCCGTGCCGCGACACCGCCGGCCCCGCGCCGGCGCGCAGCTCGCGCTCGGCCAGCTCCAGGTCGGACTCCATCATGAGCCGGACCAGCTCGGCGAAGCTGGTGCGCGGCTTCCAGCCGAGCTGGCGCGCGGCCTTGGACGGGTCGCCGAGGAGGTAGTCCACCTCGGTCGGGCGGTAGTAGCGCGGGTCGATCTCGACGTACTGGCGGTAGTCGAGGCCGGCGTGCCCGAAGGCCGCCTCGCACAGCTCGCGGACCGAGTGCGCCTCGCCGGTGGCGACCACGTAGTCGTCGCCCTTCGGCTGCTGGAGCATCAGCCACATCGCCTCGACGTAGTCCTTCGCGTAGCCCCAGTCGCGCTTCGCGTCGAGGTTGCCGAGGTAGAGCTTCTGCTGGAGGCCGACCTTGATGCGCGAGGCGGCGCGGGTGACCTTGCGCGTGACGAAGGTCTCGCCCCGCCGCGGCGACTCGTGGTTGAAGAGGATGCCGTTCGAGACGTGGAGCCCGTACGCCTCGCGGTAGTTCACGCCGATCCAGTAGGCGTAGACCTTGGCGCAGCCGTAGGGGCTGCGCGGGTAGAACGGCGTCGCCTCGTTCTGCGGCGGCGGCGAGGCGCCGAACATCTCCGAGGACGAGGCCTGGTAGATGCGGGTGTCGGCGAGGTTCAGCTCGCGCACCGCCTCGAGCAGGCGCGTCGCGCCCAGGCCCGTGACCTCGCCGGTGTACTCCGGCACGTCGAAGGACACGCGCACGTGGCTCTGCGCGCCCAGGTTGTAGATCTCGTCCGGGCGGAGCTTCTTCAGCAGCAGGTTGAGCGACGAGCTGTCGTTCAGGTCGCCGTAGTGCAGGAACAGCCGGCAGCCCGGGGTGTGCGGGTCCTGGTAGATGTGGTCGATGCGCTGCGTGTTGAAGGACGAGGAGCGGCGGACCATGCCGTGGACCTCGTAGCCCTTCTCGAGCAGCAGCTCCGCGAGGTAGCTGCCGTCCTGGCCGGTGATGCCGGTGATGAACGCCTTCTTCACGGGATGCTCCCTCGGTTGGCCTCGAACCACTCCACCGTCTCGCGCAGCCCGTCCTCGAACCCGATGCGCGCCTTCCAGCCGAACTCGCGCAGGGCCTTCGAGGTGTCGAGCATGCGCCGCGGCTGGCCGTTCGGCTTGGTGGTGTCCCAGACGAGCTCGCCCTCGAAGCGGCACAGCCGGGCGACGAGCGGCACGAGGTCGCGGATCTTGATCTCGAAGCCCGCGCCCAGGTTCACCGCCTCGGACTTGTCGTAGCGCTCGGCCGCGTCGAGGATGCCCTCGGCCGCGTCGCGCGCGTGCAGGAACTCGCGGGAGGCCGAGCCGTCGCCCCAGACCACGATCTGCCCGTCGCCGCGCTCGCGCGCCTCGACGCACTTGCGGACGAGCGCCGGGATGACGTGCGAGGTGCGCAGGTCGAAGTTGTCGCGCGGGCCGTACAGGTTCACCGGGAACAGGACCACCGAGTGGAACCCGTACTGCTGCCGGTACGCCTCGCTCTGGACGAGCAGCATCTTCTTGGCGAGGCCGTAGGGCGCGTTCGTCTCCTCCGGATAGCCGCTCCAGAGGTCCTCCTCCTTGAACGGCACCGGGCAGAACTTCGGGTACGCGCAGATGGTGCCGAGCGCGACCAGCTTCTTCAGCCCGACCTGCCGGCCCACCTCGATGAGCTGCACGCCCATCATGAGGTTGTCGTAGAAGAACTTGCCCGGGTTGTCGCGGTTCGCCCCGATGCCGCCCACCCGCGCGGCGAGGTGCAGGACCATCGTCGGCCTGGCGTCGCGGTAGAGCGCCCGGACCCCCTCCATCTGGACGAGGTCGTAGTCCTTCGAGCGGGGCACGAAGACGTCCTTCGCGCCGCGCCGCCGCAGCTCTTCCTGGACGAAGCCGCCGAGGAACCCCGCGCCGCCGGTGACGACGACGCGCTCGGAAGACCAGTCGAATCTCATGGGGGCGGAGCGTAGGGGGTGCGGGGGCGCGGGTCAACGGCGGCAGGCACCGGCCACCTGGGCGCGGAGGCTACCGGCGATGATCGAGGGCGGAGCTTCCCGCCGTCCGCCCGCCGGCCCCATGACCTAGCGCATGGGTATCCAACCGAGTGGCCCGCGCAACTTCATCCCCGCTCACGACCGCGAACGCACTCCGAACCAGCCCACTGCCCGTCTACGGGCCGACCGAACCTGCGCGAGCGGATCACGTCGAGGACGACTGCCGCGCTCGAGCACCACCACGGTCGGGAGGCATAGAACCTCGTCGCCTCCCGCAAGCTGCACATATCCATGCGATTCTCTGCGACGAGTTCCGGAGGTAGTGCGAGGGGGAGTACGGCGTTGGCATGACTCCGCGGACCGCGTTGCGGGCCGGATTCGACACCCCGGACTAGCGGCGCGAGACTACGTTGGACGCGGTAGCCGTGTCCGGCACGGTGATCGATTGGAGCAAAGCCATGATGAGGGACCTGCCCGCGGCTTCGTACCGTTCACGTGCATGGGTGCTTGCACTTCTGATCCCTGGCTGCGTGCTCGCAGCGGGAAACGAACCCCCGTCGGGCCAAAATACGAACTGCGCGGCGGCTACCCCGGCGCGCGCGCAGGCATTCAGCGTTGTTGACTACGGGGCCGTACCGTCCGACGGGGAGGACGACTTCCCTGCGTTCGATGCGGCGCGCAGAGCGGCAAGTGCTGAAGGACACGGACTCATTCGCATTCCGGCAGGTGTCTGGGACCTTTCGCGAACTGTGGCGTCAGAAGCCTCAAATGTGAACTTTGCGGGAGATGGCCCGGGCGCAACCGTTGTCAGGGCAATGGCGCCGTTCGAAGGCTCGGCTCTATTTGTACTGGGCAGAAAACAAGGGGCGCCGTGCGTTCAGACCGCGAACGTGACGACGGTGCAGTTGAAATCGCTCACCCTCGACGGGAATGCGCAGGCGGTCACAGGCTTCGAAGCCTACGGACTGCGCGATGGTAGTGCATTTGAGGACGTCGTCGTACGGAATCAACACACCGTCCCAGGTGTGGCCACCAATCAGTCCTGCAATCTGGGTGGCGCGGCCGATGTCTACCAGAACCAAGGCGTCCAGTTCAGGAATGTGTGGGTTATCGGCGGCCCTTGGGTGAGGTCAGCGGCGTGGTTACTTGACGGCTTGTTCGAGTCCCAGGTCATCGGGGGTGGAGCGAGGGGCATGAGCTCCACCTCTAGCAGCCATGCGGCGGGCTTCGCGATCGGGACGCGCGCGGGCGTCCAAGGACTGACGCTACTTGGGGCGTCAGTGACGATGATAAAGGACTCCGGAAACGGTAGCGCGCGCACAAACGCAGGGATCCGGTACGGAGAATGGGTTCGCAACTCTAGGGACATCGGAACCACCTTTGAGGGAATCACAGGCGCGGCCGTGTCGTTTGAAGGCGGAAGGGCCTCCGGTTCGTCTCTGCCGTTCAACGTGCAGTCACTTCAACCCCGCCTGTACATGAACGCAAGAGGTCAACCCGACGGATTCGGCCGCAATACAGACTACTTCATGAATCCAGCGATCCAGTTTGGTGTGGCTAGCGACTGTCGCGCAGGCCCAATCGTCGCTTACGCACCGTGGAAAACTTGGGTTCGCTTCGATGGGCGCGCCTCGGCAGGCCAACAGCGAAACAGCGCGGAAGTGAGCTTGGGTCCAATGGATCCGTCGCACGTAGCCGTATCGTCCGTCGTGTCATTCGACGAGGCGGCCGCATCGACAAACTGGGTGGATGGGGTGGGGTTCGCGGGCCGCGAACATTGGACGGTCACCCTGGGCCCGGCGACGGTTGTAATGCAGCAGGGAACGCTCCGGAAGCAACTTCAGCAGCATGCGCCTGGGCGGAGCGGCCCCGCTAGAGATGAGGGCGTGCTCCGAGTCGTAGATGCCGACGGAGCGGCACTCCTCGAGGTTGGCGGTGACCGCCCCGCCGTCTCCCCGAAGGCGCCGCCTGCGTTCGACAGTGCCTGGAACGGAAGCGTGCCGCTGCTCCTGGGACAGTATCGATTTTGGGTCGATGCGAGCGGTCGATTGAGGGTAAAGCGAGGACGCCCTTCAGGCGATACTGACGGAACGGTTATCGGAGACCAGTACGGAACTGAGACGATACGGCCGTAAGCGAGCGATCCGCCTAGCGCGGTACTGGCGGAGCGCTGCGTTGTGCGCCCGCCGTTCGCGTTGCGAGCAACACGTAGAAGCCAGCAATCGCTAAGGAAGTAAAGTACTCGGGCTTCAGAAAGCCGCGGTGGAACAGATGAATCGCCTGCGTGAGTGCCAGAATGTATAGAGGCACGCATCTGCAGTAGAACGAGGCACACCGAGCCAGTGCAGCCAGCATGGCACCGATGATGAAGAAGCCGCCCAAGGCTGCGACTCCGTAGTCGATATAGAGACCGCCGAGTAGGCCCGGTGTCAGCCCGCCGCCGTCCGTCGAGCCGAACACGCGACCCATGCTCTGACCAGCATCGAGCTGCTCGCCTGGCAACACGGTGAAAAGGTCCGCGAAAAAGAGTGGCGACTCGTTCACGTCGTTCGTGATGCGGTTGCTAATTATGGCGTTTGTAAGTCCGACCGTCTCGCGGACTCCCAAATATAGAGGCATAACAGGCAGCACCCACCACTCGTCGGGGTCGTCAAAATATAGCCGCGCCAGTCGCTCGGGCGTTTCCAGGTCAGGATTCGCCGTGCGCCGGATATGGAAGCCAAGCGCGATAACGGAAAGACCGACGAGTCCGAGGAGGACTAGTGCCTTTGTCTTCGTGAGCGTGGTCTTGGTGGGCATCATCGGTCGGACGTAGAGCCTTCCAAGGACAAAGCCAAAGGCTGCCACCACCGGGGTGCCTCTTACGCCAAGGAGAAGTGCCGGCAGCATCGCAACCGAAGCGAGCATCCACGCATGCTTGGTGTCAGGAAAGAAGAATGGCGCAACAACGGCGATCGGAAGCGTTGACGACGCAAGGTAGAGGAGCGCCGGAGGGAGTCCGAACCGGAGCTCTTGGTGCAGGACGATGATCCCGCGCGTTGCGTACACCACGCACACGGCGCCAAGCGCCAGAGCGAAATGCCCGACCAGGGCGATGCGCACGACTGCCTTGGGGCGGAGGGGCGCGATAGCGAGCCGGCGCCGGCGCGGAAGAAGCAAGAAAGGCAGATGGAGAGCGTAGAGTGCGGCCGCGTACATCGCTACCGTCGGCGGCTCAATGCGGCCACGCCACGTAGATATGTTCAAAAGGGCGACGAGTAGATAGCCGGTGGTTGCCAGGATAAGGAGACGGCCCTCCCGGTGGGCCGACAAACTCGTCAGCACGCCAACTAATGCAAACGCGAGATACGCGGTGACGAAAGTGTCGGCTCTCGCAGCAACCACGAGGGCCACGGGTGGCAGAACGTATTGGAGGAAGCGGCCGAGCATTCGCATGCCGCCGGCCTTGAGCCGGATAGTCACGGAACGCGCAGCCTACCAGAGCCGGTCATGTTGAGCATAGGTCTGAGCAAGGCCGCTCCTGCCACTAAGACTGGCGCGCACGGAGAGCGACGAGCCCGGCGGCAGCCAACTAGCGCTCCTTGGAGGACGCGTGGATTTGCGAGGATGAGACCGACTTGCGTGTCGGCGCGAATACGCTCGGCTGCCTCTATCCGCCCTCCCTGTGCGAAACGTGAATGAAGTCGCGCTGGAGAACCGCACGCAAAGCGAATGCAGGAAGCGCGCGTGCCTGCCGCCGCCAACGGTAAGGCTCGACGTACAGTCGGTAAAGCCACTCGAACCCGACGCGCCGAACGAACTCAGGCGCTCGCGGAACGTCTCCGGACAGAAAATCAACTGTGCCGCCGAGTCCCGCCGCGATCCGGACGTCGCCCCGGTGGAGCGCATCGAAGGATGCCTCGATCCAGCGCTCTTGCTTCGGCGCGCCGAGACACGCGACGACTACAGCCGGGCGCAAGCCATCGATCAGAGCCTCGATCTCGCGCTGCTCATCGGGGACGGGAGACTGTCCGAAATGCGGCGCAATCCCTTCAACGACCAGGCTTGGAAGCGCGAAACGGAGGCGAGCTAGGGCCTTCGACAAGCGGTCGGGCTGCCCGCCAACGACGAGCAGGGCGCGCTCCGCTGTTGAACACGCCGAAGCAAGGTCCCAGATGAGGTCGGCTCCGGGGCGGCGCAGGTCTTCGCGGGGAAGCCGCCGACCACGGTGAGTGAGGGCTCGGAGTCGTATCCCGGCGGCGATGCCCGACCCATCCACAACATTCCATTCGGCACTCTGAATGGTCGCAAGATAGGCTGGATCACGCACGGCGAGCATCGCGATCTCAGGATTGATGGTGAAAAGGCGAACAGGTGATGCGTCCGCCCGCGCAAGAACGCGAGCGTTGATGTGTTTCCTCAACTCGGCTGCCGACGGGAGCCACAAGGGAATGCCGGCGACCCACGCGTCGGTCTCTCCCGGCTTCGCGCGGGAGTGCGCGTCAACTGAGTTAGGCACGCGAACTCACAGTCCTGAATAGAGGGCAGAATAGGCGGCAGCCACGGCCTTCCAGCCTCGATGACGGACTACGAACGTTCGCCCGGCAGCCGCGACGCTTGCAGCATCAATCTGCCCGTCGTACACGGCCCGAAGCCGGGTGGAGAGCGCGCCAACATCGTCCGGCGGAAACGTCCATGCGTGCTCACGCCCGCCAACTACCTCGAGCAAGCCGCCGACCTCACTCACGCCAACCAAGCGGCTGAACGCCATCGCTTCCAGAGGTTTCAGCGGCGTAACCACCTCATTCAACCTCGTGGCGCGTCGCGGAAGCACGACGCAGTCGATCGTCCGATACACGGACTCGACCTCTGGGCGTGTGAACGGACCGCATACGCGAATCCGCGAGTCACCGGTCTGTTCGATCACCTGTCGAAGCTGACTTTCGAACGGTCCGGAACCGTGAAACACTAGAGAAGCATCGACGCCAGGAGCGAATGCTCGGTGAAATGCTTCGACAAGTAAGTCTAGACCCTCGTTGGCGTAAAAGGTGCCTACGTATCCGAACCGTGTTGCTCGGTGCGGCGGAGACAGGTGGCTCCCGGTTTCGATCACGTCATCGTCAACCGCGTTCGGTGCAACCGTAACGCGCTCAGCGGGAATGCCCCTGGACACAATCTCCGCCTTGAGCCCCTCGTTGATCGCCACGACGCGATCCGCGAGGCGCAAAGACAGGGTCTCGAGCCAGACGCTGACATGCGCCTGGAGGCGATACAGCAGGCCGAGTGCTCGCGCCCGTTCCTCCCAGATGGAGCGAAACTCGTAAACGTAGGAGATGCCCAGCGAACGGGCCACGAGGTAGGCGGCGCAGCCGCAGTAGAACGTACTGTGCGCGTGCAACACGGTGGCGCGCTCCCGCTGAGCAGCTCGCCTGACGCGAAGAACAAAGCGCGGAAAGAGGACGACCTTACGGATCCTGTCCATCAAAGACGAACCGGCGTCCTTAACTGTAGGGGCACCGGGACGATAGCAGCGATATAGGGTTATCCCGTTGTAGTCCTCCACCGCGCTCGGCCCGAATCCGGGCTGAAAGGGAGAGGAGATGGCCGCGACGGGAATCCCCCGCGCCCGCTGACCGCCGAGCAGGCCCGCGCTTCGGACGCAGGATCCGTTGATATGCGGAAGGAACTCATAGAAGACGTGCAGAACTTTGTGCATGATGTGGAGGACCAGGTGCGCAAACAGTCGGCGCGAGCGCTGCCGAACATTGGCGGCGGTGATTAGGTCGTGGACGATTGAGGATCGCTGTCGGACGTTCGACGTCCGAGGGCGCGGGCGGGGACGCCTCCGACGAGTGTGTAGGGCGGGACGTTCTTGGTCACGACTGCGCCACTCGCAACAACGGCGCCCCGTCCAAGCTCTACCCCCGGCAGGATCACGGCGCGGGCCGCGATCCACACATCATCACCGATCACGACGGGAGCGAAGCTATAGCCCTGTTCAGCGACCAGTCGGGATGCGTCTTTGTAGTTGTGGTTCTGGGAATACACTATGACGTCCGGCCCGATCAGAACGTCGTCACCTATCGTAATGCCTCCGCCACAGTTCAAAATCGTGCCGCGGTTGATGGACGTTCTGAGTCCAATCCGGAGTTTCGAGGGCATGTCAATCTGAACGCCATCCCAGACCTTGGCTCCTTTTGCGATCGCTGCCGGCAGCACCGCGCGACGGAGCGCACAACCGATGTTCCCGGGAACAGACTTCACGAACCAGAACACCCACAGTTTGATCTCGAACAGTACCTTTATGACCATGACGAAAGCCCGGTGCGCATCGCAGTTCAGGGTTGCGACTCTGCAATTACGCCGCCTCGCCTTCAGCGTTCGCAGACCGCATCACGTCTGCGGACTCGGTCAAGAAGACGAAATAGGCGACGAAGCGAAGAACCCAGACAAGAACATAACCCGCGACCACGGCGATCACTGGCACGCGGAGGAGTATGGCCGTGAACCCAAACGCCGCCAGGCTGATGGCGGTGATCGAGTTGGACCAATAAATCGCTGAAGCGGTGCCTCGGATACCCATAGCAGCGGACAGGATTCCGTACCCGCAGCGTACAGCAGAGAGAATCCCGAGAAGTATCCACAGCGACAGATCGAATGTCAGACCGGAGAGCTGCCTCGTCAAATAACAGGCAACGGACCATGCGATGACCTGCAAGGCCGAAATGGCAACCGTTCGCAGCGCGTCCTTCCGAACGCCGTTCCTGGAGTATTGCTTCCGGTACCGCACGGCTTCCTTGAACCCGAAGTAGCTGGAGAGAATGGTGAATGGGGTGGAGAGGATCGTCACGGCATATACGTACTCTGCGAAGACCGTCGGAGAGTGGATCTTCTCCAGGGTGAAGCGGTCTACGGTGTTGAGAAGCGCCATGAGTCCTAATGAGAGGACAAATGGCACCGCGACGCTGCCGACGTCCGTCGCAACGGGCGCGACCCGAACGGAATGACGTGCTCCGTACAAGACCGTAGCCGACACGATGAGACCAACCGCGAGCGCGCCGACAACCGCAAATTCGGCAGGGTGGCGCTCGAAAATCACGGACGCAGTGACGAGCGGCAGCATCAGTAGCTTCCACCCGTTCAGCACAAGCTGAGACGCGAGTAGACGGCCGCGAGTGCGCTCCACCTGATGCACGACCTGTATCGCTGCAATGCATCCCAGCGTCGGGATGGCGAGGAAGCCAAGTCTGTACGTAAACAGGCGGCCATCAAGCAGGGTGACGTACGCCAGGGCGAACACAACACACGCACCGAGGATCAGAGCCGTTGTCCGCTTTGGCAACTCGAACATGCCGTCGCGCTCGCGAGCAGAGCGGATGATGAGCTGCTCAGTTCCGAACAGCGAGAACGAAAAGAATAGCGTTGTGAGCGTGCTGAGATACGCCCAGCTTGCGAAGTCGGCTGGCGCATAAAGTCGCTTTGCAGCTACGTTCGCGACGAAGACGCCGCCCGCACCACCGAGGATGACGAGGAGTGGGAGTCGATCCCGGATCCGCAGGAGCAACGACACGGGGTTCACGCCACGCTTCGAGCGGATGCCGACCACCATGACTGGATGACGCTCGCGATGCGATCGCTTGCGTGCCCGTCCCACAGCGGTACGAAGCGAGGCGCGCAGCGCGACGCGAGCGCACGATCTGCCGCACCGATGATTGCCTGCGGGTCCGTGCCGACCAGGGTGTTCGTCCCGTGCGTAACGGTGACGGGCCGCTCGGTGTTCTCCCTGAGCGTTAGGCAAGGCACGCCGAGTGCCGTCGTCTCCTCCTGGAGTCCGCCCGAATCCGTGAGGACGAGCTTCGCCTGAGAAGTCAGGCCCAAAAATTCCAAGTATCCCAGGGGCGCGCAAAGCTTGACGTTGGACATCTGCGTCAGCCGAGGGGTGAGCGAAAACTCATCCAAACGGCTCCGGGTCCTTGGATGTACCGGGAACACGACCGGCAGGAATCGCTGAACGTGCGCAACTGCGTCCAGCAGCCCGGCGAACGTATCTCGGTCGTCCACGTTGGATGGACGGTGCAACGTCATGACCGCGTAGGACCCCGGTAGCACCCCGAGGCGTTCGGGGGTGCCGGTAGCGCGCGCTTTCGGCAGGTGTGCCATGAGCGTGTCGATCATGACGTTTCCGACGAGGTGAATGTGGGCCGGGTCCGTGCCCTCCTTCAGAAGGTTTTCGTCAGCGTCAGGCGATGGTGTGAAGAGGAGTTCGCAGACGCGGTCTGTTACGAGGCGATTGACCTCCTCGGGCATCGTCATGTCGCGCGAGCGAAGGCCTGCCTCGACGTGCGCGCAAGGGATACAGAGCTTTGCCGCATCGAGCGCACAAGCTAGCGTGGAGTTCACGTCTCCGGCCACGACGACGAGGTCGGGATGCTCGTCTCTGCATACCGCTTCGAATCCGACAAGAACCTTCGCGGTCTGCTCCGCGTGCGAGCCGGAGCCGACTCCCAGATGGATGTCGGGTCGCGGCATGCCGAGGTCGCTAAAGAACACGTCGGACATCGAGGCGTCGTAGTGCTGGCCGGTATGAACAAGCCTCTGCCGCGCGAAGCCCACGCGAGCGATGGCGCCCATTATCGGCGCAATCTTCATGAAGTTGGGTCGAGCACCGACTACGTGCAGAATATTCATGACCTTAGGCCTTCACCAGTCGCGGAGCGCCGGCGCGCCGCTTCGCCAGGAGCGGCCCGATGACGTTGCGAGTATCGACCACCAGCGTGGCGCGTTCGTACAGGGCGGGATCCTTGAAACAGTCATGAGCGGTCGAAAGGACGATTGCGTCATAGCGAGAGAAGGCCTCGGCCGTGCACGGGATCGTCACGAGTCCAAGGTCGTGGCGCCGCGTCTTGTGTGTTGCCGGGAAGTAGGGGTCGCAGTAGTCGACGACGGCGCCGGAGTCCTTCAGGAGTTCAAGAATCTCGTAGGAGGGCGACTCGCGGTCGTCATCGATGTTGGCCTTGTACGACAAGCCGAGGACGACCACTCGCGCTCCCTTGAGCGCCTTCCCGTCATCGTTGAGCGCGCGCATCACCTTGTCGACGACGTAGCGAGGCATCCTGGTGTTGATCTCGCCGGCGAGCTCGATGAATCGCGCCCAGTCACCATGCTCAGCTGCCTTCCACGACAGGTAGAAGGGATCGAGCGGGATGCAGTGGCCCCCTAGCCCGGGTCCCGGATAGAACGGCATGAAGCCGAACGGCTTCGTCTTTGCCGCCTCGATCACCTCCCAAACATCGATGCCCATGCGATCAAAAATGACCTTGAGCTCGTTGACGAGTGCAATGTTAACCGAGCGGAAGATGTTCTCGAGCAGCTTCGCGGACTCCGCAACCCGAGACGAGGACACGGGTACCACGCGATCGAGCGCTGCTGAGTAGAGTGCCGCCGCGACCTCGGTTGAGGCGGAATTGACGCCCCCCACCACCTTCGGGATCGACTTGGTCGAGAAATCCTTACGCCCCGGGTCTTCACGTTCGGGCGAGAACGCGAGGAAGTAATCGTCGGGCGTTCGCAGGCCCGTCGGCGCGAAGATCGCCTGCACTTCCTCGTCCGTGGTGCCGGGATAGGTGGTCGATTCCACGACGACGAGTTGCCCCTTCCGCAGTCGCTTTGCGATTTCGCGCGCGGTGCGGTGGATGTACGAGTTGTCTGGTTCGCGGTGGAGACCGAGCGGCGTAGGGACGCACACCAAGATCGCGTCGCATTCGGCGAGCAGATCGAAGTTCGTCGTGGCGTCAAATTGTTTGCTGGCGACTGCCGCCGAGACGCGCTCTGCGCCGATGTGTTTGATGTAAGACTCGCCACGTCGAAGCGCGTCGGTCTTCTTCGGATCGACATCGAAGCCTGTCACGCGAAAGCCGGCTTCCCTGAATACCAGTGCGAGCGGCAGTCCGACATAGCCCTGACCGATTACGCCGACGTGGGCCGAGCGGTTGGAGATGTGTGTGAGCAGCGTCCTCATGTGGCCCCTGGAAGTTGAGAGGGCGGCGAGTCTAGGCGCGACGCAGGGGTCAAGGGAAGACGGCGCGAACGACTCCGCAAGAGGCGAATGTCCGTTCGGAGACGACGATGAGCGGGCGATGCTCGCTCACCCACCAGCGCTCGTCCCCGATGAGAAGTACACACCGTCCGTGGTCGAACACGTGGTGTCACGTTTGCACTCCACGGAGTTCAGCAGGACTGGTCATCGGGTCAGGTTTGACGTAGAGAACTAGGACCGCGGGGTAACCCGGCGGTCGCAACCGAGGAATGCCCGAAACATGACGTGCACTGGGGTGGGCCCGGGCGCCGAAGGCGCACGGGTGGGAGAGCGCCGTTGAACGCCGCTTTCCTGGGATTTTCGGTCGCCGCAGCCATCAGCCTGGTCGCCACGCCGCTCGTTCGCGACGCAGCGAAGCGGCGCGGCGCGCTCGACGTGGCGCACAGCTCGCGGAAGATCCACGGCCGGGCTGTCCCACGGCTCGGGGGCATCGCCATCATCGTGGCGTTCTTCGGGGCGGTGGGTCTGGCGCGGCTCATGGGTCCGATCGCCGGCTTCACCCCTTCGCCTGTCATGACGGGCGCGTTCCTGGCCGGCGGCGCGGTGATCGCGGCGCTGGGTATCTTCGACGACCTCCGCGGCGCGAACGCCCGGACCAAGTTCGCGGTCCAGTTCGGCGTCGCGGCCGCCATGTACTGGTCCGGCTTCCGCATCGAGACGCTGGCGAATCCGTTCGGACCGCACCTCGAGCTGGGCTTCCTCGCGTTCCCGTTCACGCTCCTCTGGATCGCGGGCATCATCAACGCCCTCAACCTCATCGACGGCCTGGACGGCCTCGCCGGCGGGGTGGCGGTCGTCGCCCTGGCGACCACCGTCGCGGTGGGCGCGCAGCACGGGCGCCCGGGCATGATCTTCTTCGCCGCGGTGCTCGCCGGCGCGGTGCTCGGCTTCCTCCGCTACAACCTGAACCCGGCGTCGATCTTCATGGGCGACTCGGGGTCCATGTTCCTCGGCTTCGTGCTCGCGACGCTGTCGATCGGCACCCACCAGAAGTCCACCACGGCCGTCTCGCTGCTGATCCCGATCGTCGCGCTCGGCCTGCCCATCGCCGACACGCTGCTCGCCATGAGCCGCCGCGCGGCGCGCGGCGTCCCGATGTTCTCGGCGGACCGGGGCCACATCCACCATCGCCTGCTCGATCTCGGGCTGACGCACCGCCAGACCGTGCTCGTGCTCCACGGCGCCTCCGTGCTGCTGGGCTGCACCGCCATCGCGCTGGCGCACGCCACCCCGGCGCAGGCGTTCGGCGGTCTGCTCGTGCTCGCGACGCTGTCGGCGTGCGGCCTGTACCGCCTCGGCTTCTTCCGCGTGGAGAACGCGCTCGAGGTGCTCGAGGCGCGCAAGCGGAACGCGGCCATGCGCCAGGCGGTGCTGCAGGCGCGCCCTGCGCTGGATGCGGCCGAGAGCTTCGACGAGCTGTGGCGCGCGATCGAGCCGGCCGCGCGGGCGCTGAGGGCCCGCGAGGTGCAACTCCGCCTGGGCACCCACGGCGGGCCACGGCGCCTCTACTCGAGCGGCGCCGAGCCGGCGGCGAGCGACCTCGCGTGCGCGACGTTCGGCATCGGAGGCGAGCGCTCGGCCGGGGACGAGCTGCTGCTCGGCTGGGCCGACGGTCGGAGGAAGGTCGATCGCGACACCGAGATCGCGGTCGAGCTGCTGTGCCGCGAGGTGGAGCCGGTGCTGGAGCGCATCCGCAGCCGGGTCCGGCTGCGGCGGGCCATCGGAAATGCGCGGCAGGCCGGGAGGGACCAGCGCTCGGCGTGAGCCGCACTGACCGTCCGGGGGCATGCAGGCGTGCCGCCTTTGGTGGGCGGCCACTGTAGGGGCGAATCTCTCACCGCCCGGCCGGCTCGACTTGACGCGCAGCGTGGGGTAAAACCCGGCTTCTTTCGCCCCCCTACGATGCTCGACCGCGTACTCATGGTTTGCGTCGGCAACATCTGCCGCAGCCCGATGGCCGAGGCCCTCCTGCGGGCCCGGTTCGAGGGGCGGGCCGGCGCGCGCGTCGAGTCCGCGGGCGTGGCGGCGCTGGTGGGCCGCCCGGCCGACGAGACGGCGCGCGAGCTCCTCTCGGCGCGCGGGCTCGACCTCACGGCGCACCGGGCCCGGCAGCTCACCCCGGCGCTCCTCTCGGGCTTCGACCTCGTGCTCGTGATGGAGGAGGGCCACCGGCGCGAGGTCGAGGCCATCGCCCCGGGCGCGCGCGGGCGCGTCCAGCGGCTGGGCCGCTTCGGCGCGTTCGACGTGCCGGATCCCTATCGCCAGGGCCGCCCGGCGTTCGAGCGCGCGCTCGCGCTCATCGAGCGCGGGCTCGACGACTTCGAGGAGAAGGTGTGGAAGGTCTCGTGAGACGCAGCGTCCTCCTGTTCGCCGTCGCGCTGTCCGGCTGCTCGCACATCTCCCCGGGCCTGCACATGAAGGAGTCCGCGCTCGAGGGGCGCGGCGAGCAGGGCGCGGACGTGAAGGTGCTGCCGATCACGCCGGCGCTGCTGGTGGAGCAGGCGGGGGCGCGCGCCCGCGCGGCCGGCGCCCGGCCCGCGGACCCGCTCGCCGAGACGCTCGCGGGCTACCAGTACCGGGTGGCGCCGTACGACGTCCTCTCCATCATCGTGTGGGATCACCCGGAGCTGACCATCCCGGCCGGCGAGTACCGCCCGCCGGAGCAGACCGGCAACCCGGTCAACGCCGACGGCACCATGTTCTACCCGCACGTCGGCGTGGTGGAGGTGGCGGGGAAGACGCTCCCGGAGATCCGCGCGCTCCTCACCGAGCGGCTCCGCAAGTACGTCGCGAACCCGCAGCTCGACGTCCGCGTGGCGGCGTTCCGCGGCAAGCGCTTCCAGGTCACCGGCGAGGTGGTGCAGCCCTCGACGCTCCCGGTCACCGACGTGCCGGTGCGCGTGCAGGACGCCATCGCGTCGGCGAAGGGCCTCACCAAGGACGCCTGGACCCGCGGCGTCACGCTCACCCGCGCCGGCAGGACCTACGCGCTCGACCTCCAGGCGCTCTACGAGGAGGGCGACGTCTCGCAGAACTGGCTGCTGCAGGACGGCGACATCCTGAACGTGCCGAGCCGCGAGCAGAACAAGGTCTTCGTGCTGGGCGAGGTGCGCAAGCCCTCCTCCAAGCTGATGGCGAAGGGGCGCATGAGCCTCGCCGAGGCGATCGGCGACTCGGAGGGCTTCGACCCGATCACCTCGAACCCGGGCGAGGTCTACGTGCTCCGCGGCCGCTACGAGGCGCCGCGCGTCTTCAAGCTCGACGCCTCCAGCGCCGACGCGCTGCTGCTCGCGGTGCAGTTCCAGCTCGAGCCGTACGACGTCGTCTTCGTCTCGCAGTACAAGCTCACCGACTGGAACCGCGTCATGACGCAGATCCTCCCGACCGTGCAGGGCATCTGGCAGACGGTGGACGTCGGCAACCGGACGGGAGCGTACTGATGACCCCGAAGCCCGGCCGTCCGGCCCTGGAGATGCTCCCGGAGCAGCGCGGCGCGCCGCCGCCCGAGCCCGCCTACGACGCCGGCGACGGCGACGAGGTGAGCCTCGCCGAGTACCTCGACGTGCTGGTGCAGGGGCGCTGGCTCATCGCCGGCGCGGCCGCGGTCGCGCTCGTGCTCGGCGTCGCCTACGCGCTCCTCGCGACGCCGGTGTACCGCTCCGACGCGCTCGTGCAGGTGGAGGACAAGAAGGGCGGCACCGGGGCGCTGGGCGATCTCTCGGCGCTGTTCAGCGAGGCCTCGCCGGCCGAGACCGAGATGGAGATCCTCCGCTCGCGCTCGCTGGTCGGCTCGGTCGTGGACGCGCTGAAGCTCGAGATCACCGCCGAGCCGCGGCGCTTCCCGGTGGTCGGTCGCTTCCTGGCGCGCCGCCACCAGGGCGACGCGCCGGCCTCGGCGCTGCCGGGCTTCGGGCGCTTCGGCTGGGGCGGCGAGAAGCTCACGCTCGGCCGGCTCGCGGTGCCGGAGGAGCTGGAGGGCGAGGCGCTCACGCTGGAGGCCCGCGAGGGCGGGCGCTTCGCGCTGCTCGATCCGGACGGCGAGCTCCTGGTGGAGGGCGCCGTGGGCGCGGCCGCCTCGGGGCGGCGCACCGAGCTGTTCGTGGCGGAGCTGGTGGCGCGCCCGGGCACGCAGTTCCGGGTGTCGCACCAGCCGCGCGACGCGGCCATCGCCGACCTGCAGGAGGGCCTGCGGATCTCGGAGAAGGGCAAGAAGACCGGCGTCATCCAGCTCGCGCTGGAGGACGAGGACCCGGCCCGCGCCGCGGCCATCCTCGACGCGCTCTCGAGCGCCTACCTGCGCCAGAACGTGGAGCGCAAGAGCGCCGAGGCCGAGAAGACGCTCGAGTTCCTGGAGACGCAGCTCCCCGAGCTGCGCGGCAAGCTCGACGCGGCCGAGCGCGACCTCGAGGCCTACCGCTCGGCCAAGGGCAGCGTGGACGTCTCCATGGAGACGCAGGCCGCGCTCACCCGCGCGGTGGACATCGAGAAGGCCGCCTCCGAGCTGCAGCTCGAGATCGCCGCCCTGCGCCAGCGCTTCACCGAGGACCACCCGCTGCTCATCGCCGCCCGCCAGAAGATGGGCCGGCTGGAGGAGGAGCGCCGGAACCTCGAGGCGCGCATGCGCAAGCTGCCGGAGGCGGAGCTGGAGTCGGCCCGCCGCCTGCGCGACGTGAAGGTCGCGAACGAGCTGTACCTCACGCTCCTCAACAAGGCGCAGGAGCTGAAGGTCGTGAAGGAGGGCACGGTCGGCAACGTGCGCATCCTCGACGCCGCGCTCGTGCCGCTGAAGCCGGTCGCGCCGAAGCGCGGCGCGGTGGTGGCGCTCGCGCTGCTGCTCGGCCTCGCCGGCGGCGTGGCGCTCGCGTTCGTGCGCCGGGCGCTCGACCAGGGCGTCGAGGATCCGGACGCGCTGGAGCGGGCCACCGGGGTGGGCGTGCACGCCGCGGTGCCGCACAGCGAGGCGGAGGTGATCGCCACCCGCGCGGCGGGGCGCACCGGCAAGCACCCGGTGCTCGCGCGCACCGATCCGAACGACCTCGCGGTCGAGGCGCTCCGCAGCCTGCGCACCAGCGTGCAGTTCGCGCTCCTCGAGGCGACCTCCAACGTCCTCACGGTGGGCGGCCCGGCGCCGGGCATCGGCAAGTCGTTCGTCACCGCGAACCTCGCCGTCCTGCTCGCCGAGGCGGGCAAGCGCGTCGTGGTGGTGGACGCCGACCTCCGGCGCGGCCACCTGCACCGCTTCCTGGGCGGCGATCGCGCCCCCGGGCTCACCGACGTCCTGAGCGGTGAGCACACGCTCGCGAGCGCGCTCCGCGACACCGAGCACGAGAACATCCACCTGCTCACCACCGGCACCATCCCGCCCAACCCGGCCGAGCTGATCGGCTCGGAGCGCTTCCAGCGGCTGCTCGAGGAGCTGTCGGCGAAGTGGGACCTCGTGGTGGTGGACACCCCGCCCATCCTCGCCGTCGCCGACGGCGCGCTCATCGCGCGCCAGGCGGGCGTGAACCTGTTCGTGGTGAAGGCGGGCAAGCACCCGATCCGCGAGATCCAGGCCGGCCTGCGCCAGCTCACCCGCGCCGGCGCCCGCGTCCACGGCATCGTGATGAACGACGTGCGCCTCGACCGCGGCCTGGGCCGGCGGAGCGCGTACCACTACCAGTATTCGTACAAGTAGGGTCCCTCGACTCCGCGTGGCCCACGGGCCGCGCCACGCTCGGGATGATCCCTCGACTCCGGCCGTGCCTGGCGGCACGGCCTACGCTCGGGATGAGCGATCCGAGGACCCGCTCACCCTGAGCGTAGGCCGGGCCCGAGGCCCGGCCGGAGTCGAAGGGTCAGGGCGGAGGGTGGGCGGAGCTCAGGGCCCCGCGATCACCGTCAGGAAGAACGCGGCGCCGCTCTTCTCGCCGGTCACCTGGTGCACGATGCGCTGGCCGCGCTCGACGGTGAGCCGGGACTGCGTGTTGCGCGAGGCGAGCGCGACCTCGAGGGTCACGGTGTTGCCGCGCTGCTCCTGCAGCGTCACGCCCACGTGATCGCCGTCGGGCAGGCTCACGAACTCGGTCTTGCCGCGGGTGAGCGAGACCTCCTGCTCGGAGGTCTGCTCCCAGCGCACGTACGCGAGCGGCGAGAGCTGGCGCTTCAGGTTCGCGAGGCGCGGGTCGATGTGCGGCGGGCCCTTGCGCGAGCCCTTGATGACGCGGACGTGCACGGGCACGTCGGCCCGGGAGACGGCGGGGGCGAGGGTGACCAGGGCGAGCAGGGCGAGGAGGAACGAGCGGCGGGTCATGACCTCTCCGGGCGGCTCTAGGAGCCGGATCCCTCGTCGTCGTCGTCGAGCAGCACCACCGGGCCGTCGGACGTCTGGATGACGGTCGAGACGTTGCCCTCGCTGGAGAACTCGAGGAGCGCCATCTCGCCCGGCTGGCTGCCTTCCCAGCGAACGTACAGGAACACGGCCACCGCCGCCACCGCCGGCGTCAGCGCCGCGGCGGTTCCACGCCAGTGGCGGCGCAGCCAGGACAGGACGCCGCGCCGGGCGGGCGCCCCGTCGCCGATGCGGGCCATCACCTCGTCCACGAACGGCGCGAAGTCGCGCTCGGCGGCGCGGGCGAGCAGCGCCTCGGAGACGAGCCCCTCGGTGGCGGCCAGGTCGAGCGCGCGGGCGGCGCAGGCGTCGCAGGCCTCGAGGTGCGCCGCGAGCGCGCGCGCCTCCTCGGTGGAGAGCTCGCCCTCGCGGGCGCCGATCATCGGCGCGTACCGGACGCAATCGCTCTTGGCCCTAACCATCGCCCTGCCCGTCCTCTCCGCCCTCCGGCCCGTCCGCCGCGGCGAGCCCCGCGTACTCGCGGAGCGCGGCCTGCATCTTCTTCCGCGCGTGGAACAGCCGGCTCATCACCGTGCCCTTGTGGATCCCGAGGCGCTCCGCCAGCTCTTCGTACGACAGACCCTCGACCTCGCGCAGTACCAGGATCGTGCGGTGCTTCTCCGGGAGCCCGGCCAGCGCGTCCTGGATCTTGCCGGCCAGCTCGCGCCGGAGCGCGTTCTGCCGCGGGTCGTTGCCGAGCGCGGTCGAGAGGATGCCCTCGCCGCCCTCCTCCAGCTCCGCCTCCTGCACGTCGTCCATGTCCTGCCGCTGCGCGTGCCGCTCCCGCCTCACCGCGTCGATGGAGAGGTGGGTGGTGATGCGGAACACCCAGGTCGAGAAGGCCGAATCGCCCTTGAAGTCGCCGAGGTGGCCGTGGACGCGGACGAAGGCTTCCTGGGCGACGTCCCAGGCCAGGTCCGGATCTTTCACGATGCCCAGCGCCACGGCGTAGACCTTCCTCTGGTAGCGGACGACGAGCGCGCGGAACGCGTTGGCGTCACCGGCCTTGGCTCTCGTGACCAGCGCGTGGTCGTCGGCTTCCATCGGAGGGACGGGGCGTCCGGGTGGGAAATTCACGGGACGGTGCGGCAGGCTAGCACGTGCGCCGCCGGGGGAGGGTCTCCGCGCTGGCGGCCCCGCGGCGATCCGCCGCCCGGGCGGAGCGGATCGGCTCACCCGGCGCGTTCCCCCGCGTTATCCTTCCGGGAACCGCCGGAATGTGCGGTGGCTACCACGGTTCGACAGGGGCACATGGCCGGCGCCTACGCAGATATCGCCCGCGTCCTCCAGGGGGCGCGAAGGCGGCAGGTCCGGGTCGTCCTGCTCACGGCCGCGGCCGGGGGCGGCGCCGCGGCCCTGCTCTGCCTGCTCGCCGGCGCGATCGCGCTCTCCGCGGGCGCCCGCACCGGCTTCCGCCTGGTGGCGCTCGGCGGGGCGGGCCTGGCGCTGCTGGGGTCGGCGATCGGGGCCGTCTGGACCCTGCTGCGCGGCGCTCGCGACGACGAGGCCGCCGCCCGCACCGTGGCCGCGGGCGAGCCGGCGCTCCGCTCCGCGCTCCTCTCCTCCGTGGAGCTGGCCCGCGCCCGCCCGCTCCTCGCCGCGTCGGGCGAGCTGTCCGTCGAGCTGCTGGATGCCCACCTGGACCTCACCGCCGAGCGGGCCCGCGGGCTCGACCTCGCCCGGGCCATCCCGGACCGCGCCGCCCGGCAGGCGGGGTGGGCGCTCGCCGCCGTCCTGGGCCTCCACCTGCTCGGGCTCGCCGGGCTGGGGCACGGGTTCCGCGCCGCCTACGGCCGCGTGCTCGGGGGCGATCCCCCGGGCGCGCCCGCCGTCCAGGCGGACCCGATCACCGGCGACATCGAGCTGACCTACCGCTACCCGGCCTACATGAAGCGCGATCCGCGCACGCTGTCGGGCACCGGCGGCGAGGTGCGCGCGCCCCGCGGCACCGAGGTGGAGCTGAAGACCCGCGCCGACCGGCCGGTGGTCGCGGCGGAGATCGTCATCGAGCAGGAGGGGCTGGTGCCCGCCGCCCAGCCCGCGAGCCCCGCCGCCGCGCAGGGGACCGGGAGCGGCGACGAGGCCACCGCTCGTCCTTCGACGGGCTCAGGACGAGCGGCTCCAGATTCGCTCACCCCGAGCGTAGGCCGGGCGCCAGCCCGGCCGGAGTCGAGGGGTCACCCCGAGCCTGTCGAGGGGGGAGCGGGCGCACCGGTGCTGAAGCGCCGCGCCCTCGCGGTCGCCGGCGGCCGCGACCTCTCCGGCCGCTTCGTCGTCGATCAGGGCGGGAGCTACCGCTTCCGGTACCTGGACGCGAAGGGCCGGGTGGTGGCCGAGGGCCCGCCCATCCCCATCGCCGTCGAGGTGGACCTGCCGCCGCAGGCGCGCATCACCGCGCCGGAGCGCGAGCTGGAGGTGGACGCGAACGCGGTGGTGGCCATCGAGTGGCAGGCCGAGGACGACGTGGGCCTGGCGGAGGTGGCCCTCGTGGTGAAGGCGCCGGCGGGCGAGCCGCAGCGCCGGGTGCTGCGCAAGGGCGACGGGCTGCGTCGCGACGGCGGCACGCAGCAGCTCGCGCTCGCCCCGGAGCGGCTCGCCGAGGGCGAGGCCATCGAGTACTGGATCGAGGCGGTGGACGGCGACACGGTCTCGGGCCCGAAGACCGCCGCCTCCGAGCACCAGTTCGTGAAGGTCTACTCCGAGGCCGAGCACCGCCGCGCCGTGCTGGAGCGCGCGCGCCAGGCGTTCGAGGAGCTGGTGGCGCTGCTCGGCGACCGGCTCGAGACGCTGGCGGAGGGCCCGGTCGCGACCGCGGACCGGCTGCCGGTGGCGCAGCAGCTCGACGCGCGCACCCGGCGGCTTTCCGAGACCCTGCGCGAGGCCGCCCGCGAGCTGCGCCGCGACCCCGCCGGCGCCCGCGAGGTCGCGGCCGCGCTGCAGAACGTGGCCGGCAACGTGCGGGTGGCCGAGCAGCGCGTGGCCGCCCTCCGCGCCGCGATCGCCCAGGCGTTCCGGGTGCGGGTGAGGCCGGACGCGTCGCTGGTGCGGAACATGACCTCCGCCGACGCGGCGCTCGACGCGACGATGGAGAAGGGCGTCCTCTACCTCGAGCAGCTCCTCGACAAGCAGCGCGCGCAGGACCTCGTCCGCCTCGCGAAGGACCTGGCGCAGCGGCGCCGCGACCTCGCCGGCCTGCTCGAGAAGTACCGGGCCTCGCCGACCGAGGCCGCGAAGAAGGAGGTCCTCGCCCAGATCTCGCGCATGAAGGACCGCGTGAAGGACCTGCTCGCGCGCATGGCCGAGCTGTCGAAGGGCTTCAACGACGAGCACATGAACGAGGAGGCGCTCGCGGAGTTGGCGAAGTCGCAGGACCTCATGGGCGGGCTCGACGAGGTCGAGAAGAAGCTCGCGGCGGGCGACGTCGAGGGCGCCATGAAGGCGCTCGACCAGATGGCGGGCGCCATGGACCAGATGCTCGCCGGCCTGGAGCGCACCGCCGGCCGCCCGGACGAGAAGGCGCAGCAGCTCATGAAGGAGATGCTCGCGTTCAAGGACCAGCTCGAGCAGGTCCAGTCCGAGCAGCGGCGCACCGCCGAGGAGACCGACCAGGTGCGCCGGCGCTACCGGCAGAAGATCGCCGACCGGATGAAGGGCGCCGAGGGCGACCTGAAGAAGCTCGCCGAGCTGGCCGGCAAGGCGCGGCAGGACCTGGAGCGCGCCGAGCCGGGCGTCACCATGCGGGCGGAGCCGGAGTACGAGCTGTCGCGCGAGGCGGTGAAGGACCTGGAGCGCGCGCTCGGCATGCGCGAGCTGGAGGGCGCGGCCGAGGCGGTGACGCGGGCGCAGCCGTCGGTGGAGCGGCTCGCCATGGAGCTGGACGAGGACGCGGCGCTGGGCGACCGCGGCGCGCCGCTCACCGGCCGCGAGCCGGAGCAGGTGGCGGAGGCGCGCAAGCACGCCATGGACGCGGTGCCGAAGGTGCGCGAGATCCGCGAGAAGCTGCAGCGCATGTTCCCGGACCCGCGGCAGGTGCTGGGCCAGGAGGAGCAGCGGAAGCTGGGCGAGCTCGCGCAGAAGCAGGACCAGCTCGAGCGCAAGGCGGGGCGGCTCCAGTCGCAGCTCTACGACCTCTCGCAGAAGGCGCCGGTGTTCCCGCCGTCCGCGCAGGAGGAGCTGTCCGAGTCGCGCGGCCACATGGGCGAGGCCGCCGCCGAGCTGGGCGCCCGAAACCCGCAGCGCGGCCACGGGCAGCAGGAGCTGGCGATGGACGCGCTCTCGCGCCTGCAGAAGGGGCTCGAGGAGGCCGCGAAGAAGGGCGGCGGATCGGGTGGCGGCCAGGGGTTCCCGTTCCCGTTCGCGGAGTCCGGCGGCGAGCAGGAGGGCGACGGCCGCGAGGCCTCGCGCGAGAAGGTGAAGATCCCGGGCGCCGAGGCGCACCGCGTCCCGGAGGAGTTCCGCAAGGACCTGCTCGACGCCATGAAGCAGGGCGCGCCGGAGCGGTACCGCGGCGAGGTGCAGCGCTACTACGAGGAGCTGGTCAAGTGAGGCCCGCGACCGCCCGGCTCCAGCCTGCCACGCTCGTCCTTCGACAGGCTCAGGACGAGCGATGTCCGGGAGCTTCGCTCGCGGTGAGCCTGTCGAACCGCGAGCGGGGGCGCAGGGGCCGCGCAGCCGGACTCGTCGCGCTGATGCTCGTCGCGCTCGTTCCGGCCTACGCTCAGGGTGACCCTTCGACTCCGGCGCGGCCTGGCGGCCGCGCCTACGCTCAGGGTGAGCGGGATGCGGTGGAGCGCACCGCCTTCAAGGCCCTGAAGCTCCTTGCGCAGGAGGACCTGCCGGCGGCGCGCGCGGTGCTCGAGCCGCTGGAGCCGTTCGAGGAGGCGCCCGACGCGGTGAAGCTCGCCGGCGGCGTGCTGCGCTTCTTCGACCAGCGCTACGACGACGCCATCGCGCTCATCACCGCCTCCGGCGCCGGGAAGGCGGGCGGGTACCTGGAGCTGGCGCGGGCGGCGCGCGAGGTCACGAAGGACCACGCCCGCTCCGAGAGCGAGCACTTCGTCGTGTCCTACCCGAAGGGCAAGGACGAGGTGCTGGTGCCGTACCTCGTGGACGCGCTCGAGCGGCAGCGCGCCGTGCTCGGGAAGGCGCTCGGCGAGCCGCCGGCGCGCCGGCTCACGGTCGAGATCGTGAACGACGTGAAGGAGCTGGCGAAGGTCTCGACGCTCACCGAGGCGGAGATCCGCACCAGCGGCACGGTGGCGGTGGCGAAGTTCGGCAAGCTCATGCTGCTGTCGCCGAAGGCGCTGCTGAAGGGCTACGACTGGCTCGACACCGCCGCGCACGAGTACACGCACGACGTCGTCACCGCGCGCACCGGCAACCGCGCGCCCATCTGGCTGCAGGAGGGGCTCGCGAAGTGGTTCGAGTCCGCCTGGCGCGGGCGGGTCGATCCGCTGAGCCCGATCTCGGCGGCGCTGGTGAAGGACGCGCTCGCGAAGAACACGCTCGTCACGTTCCAGGAGATGCACCCGTCGCTCGCGAAGCTCCCGTCGCAGGAGCGGGCCGCGCTCGCGTACGCGCAGGTGGTGCTGGCGGTGGAGTACCTGGTGAAGCGCTCCGGGCCGGAGGTGCTCGCGCGCGTCACGGGCCTGGTGGGCGAGGGCGTCGAGGCCGACGAGGCGGTGGCGCGGGCCACCGGGATGCCGTTCGAGCGGTTCCTCGCCGAGTGGCGGAGGTACATGGCCGCGCGCCCGCTCCCGCGCGGCGGCGAGCACGCGCTGAAGAAGCTCCGCTTCAAGGACGACCCGAAGCACGGCGGCGCCGGCGCGGAGTGGGCCGAGATCCCGGACCCGGAGGCGCGCGGCTTCGCGCGGCTCGGCGAGATCTACCGCGCGCGCGGGCGCTGGGCGGCGGCGCGCATCGAGTACGGCAAGGCGCATGCGCGCGTGGGCGCACGCTTCCCCATCCTCTCGGGGCAGCTCGCGCTCGCCGCGACCATGTCCGGCGAGCCCGAGGAGGCCGAGCAGGTGCTCCGCGGAGCGCTCGACTGGAACCCCGAGTACCCGGCGCTAAACGTGCAGCTGGCGCGGCTCCTGTACGAGCGCAAGGAGCTCGCGGCCGCGCGCGACCGGCTGCTGGTCGCGAACCGGCAGGACCCCTTCGACCCCGAGATCCACGGCGGCCTGGCCCGCGTGCTCGGCGCGCTCGGCGACCCCGGCGGCGCGTCGCGCGAGGCGCGGTTCGAGCGGATACTGGGCGGCCGAGACGCAGCGGCCGCACGCCCGGAGGAACACCCATGACCGACGTCCCCCACGCCTCCCCGCCCCCGTTCCCCGGCCAGCCCCAGCCCGACTCCGACCTGCGCGCCGTGCAGGAGCTGCACGAGGCGCGGCGCATGCTGCTCGGCGAGATCGAGAAGCGCATCGTGGGGCAGCGCGAGGTGGTGGACGCGCTGCTCGTGGCGCTGTTCGCGCGCGGGCACTGCCTGTTCGTGGGCGTGCCCGGCCTCGCGAAGACCCTGCTCATCTCCACCGTGGCCGAGGTGCTCGACCTCTCCTTCAACCGCATCCAGTTCACGCCCGACCTGATGCCCTCCGACATCACCGGCACCGACGTGCTGGAGGAGGACCACACCACCGGCCGGCGCGCGTTCCGGTTCGTGCAGGGGCCGATCTTCGCGAACCTGCTGCTCGCCGACGAGATCAACCGCACGCCGCCGAAGACGCAGGCGGCGCTGCTGCAGGCCATGCAGGAGTACCGCGTCACCGCCGGCGGCGAGACCTACCCGCTCGATCTCCCGTTCCTGGTGTTCGCGACGCAGAACCCCATCGAGCAGGAGGGCACGTATCCCCTGCCCGAGGCGCAGCTCGACCGCTTCATGTTCTACGTGCCGGTGGGCTACCCGAGCGCCACCGAGGAGCTGGAGATCGTCCGCTCCACCACCGTCGCGAAGCGCCCGGCGCTGCGGCGCATCCTCTCGCCCTCGAAGATCCGCGAGCTGCAGGACCTCGTCCTCCGCGTCCCGGCCGCCGACCACGTCATCCAGTACGCCGTCGAGCTGGTGCGCCGCACCCGGCCGAACGAGCAGGGCGCCCCCGCGTTCGTGAAGGAGAACGTCTCCTGGGGCGCCGGCCCGCGCGCCAGCCAGTACCTCATCCTCGGCGCCAAGAGCCGCGCCATCCTCGACGGCCGCATGGCCGCGAGCGAGGAGGACGTGAAGGCGCTCGCGAAGTACGTGCTCGTGCACCGCGTGATCACGAACTTCCGCGCCGAGTCCGAGGGCGTCACCAGCGAGAAGATCGTCGAGCGGCTGATGGAGGGGAAGTGACCGGGGGCCGCGCATGGTTCGTCCCTCGACTCCGGCCGCGCCTGGCGGCACGGCCTACGCTCGGGACGAGCGGAAATTCCAGGGACCCGCTCACCCTGAGGTCCCTCGACTCCGGCCGTGCCTGGCGGCACGGCCTAAGCTCGGGACGAGCGGAAGTTCCAGGGACCCGCTCACCCTGAGCGTAGGCGGGCCGGAGGCCCGCCGGAGTCGAAGGGTGAGCAAAGGATGCGGATTCAGGCAGGGCGGATGCATCCCGCTCATGGTTCCACGTGGCTCACCATGAGCGGAGTGTCCGGATGGCTCACCAGGGCGGGATCCACTTCTTCGTGTACATGCTTCGTTGCAGCGACGGCAGCTACTACGTCGGTCACACCGACGACCTGGAGACCCGCGTGGTCCAGCACCAGCACGGCGCGCTCGGCGGCTACACCGCCACCCGCCGCCCCGTCGCGCTGGTCTGGAGCGCCGAGTTCGCGAGCCGGGACCAGGCGTTCCTGCGCGAGCTCCAGCTGAAGCGCTGGAGCCGGGCCAAGAAGGAGGCGCTCATCCGCGACGACTGGAGCGAGATCGGCAGGCTGGGCCGCGGACCGGACCGGTCGGAGCGCGTCCCTGCGGTCCCTCGACTCCGGCCGGCCGAGGGCCGCGCTACGCTCGGGATGATCCCTCGACTCCGGCCGTGCCTGACGGCACGGCCTACGCTCGGGATGAGCGGAAGATCAGATCACCCGCTCGGGATGAGCGGACACTCAAAGGATCCGCTCACCCTGAGCGTAGGCGGGCCGGAGGCCCGCCGGAGTCGAAGGGTGAGCGGGAAGCCGAACGGCGAGGACCCCCGATGACCGACCCCCGCAAGCCCCCGCTCCTCGACCCCGCCGTCCTCGCCCGGCTCGGGACGCTGAAGCTGCGGGTGCGCGCCATCACCGAGGGCGTGCTCACCGGGCTCCACAAGTCGCCGCACCACGGCCAGTCGGTCGAGTTCGCGGAGCACAAGGAGTACGCGCCCGGCGACGAGATCCGGCACATCGACTGGAAGGCGTACGGGAAGTTCGACAAGTACTACGTGAAGCGCTTCGAGCAGGAGACGAACCTCCGCGCGTACCTGGTGGTGGATTCGTCCGGCTCGATGGGCTACCGCTCCGACCCCGCCGGCATGACGAAGCTCGAGTACGCGAGCGCGCTCGCGGCGTCGCTCGCGTACCTGCTGGTGCGCCAGCAGGACGCGGCCGGCCTGGTGCTGGTGCAGGGGCAGGTGGCCGGGGCCATCCCGCCGCGCGCCTCGGCCGGCCACCTCGTGCCGGTGCTGGACGCGCTGGAGTCCGCGAAGGCCGAGGGGACGACGCGGCTCGGGTCCGCGGTGGACTGGATCATCGAGCACGCGCCGCGCCGCTCGTCGGTGCTGGTCTTCTCCGACCTGTTCGACCCGGACGCCCAGGTGCTCCGCCAGCTCGCGCAGCTCGGGCGGCGCAAGCACGAGGTGACGCTCTTCCACGTGCTCGACCGCGCCGAGCTGGAGTTCCCGTTCGACGACCCGACGCTGTTCCTCTCCATGGAGGACGCGCGCCAGGTCGAGGCGCACGGGCGCGACGTGCGGAAGGGCTACCTCGACGTGCTGGGGCGCTGGCTGGAGGAGGTGAAGCGAACCGCCGCCGAGGCCGACGTGGACTACGCGCTCTGCCGCACCGACCGGCCGCTCGAGGAGGTGCTGCTCCCGTTCCTGGCCCGGCGCGAGAGGTCGGCGGCGTGAACCTCGGCTTCGGGAACCCGGCGCTGCTCTGGGGGCTGCTCGCCGCGGCCATCCCGCTCCTCGTGCACCTGTTCTTCCGCCGGCGCCCGCGGCCCACGCCGTTCCCCGCCATCGACTTCGTGCTCCGCGCGCGCCGCGAGACGCAGCGGCGGCTGCGCCTGAAGAAGGTGCTGCTGTTCACCGCGCGCACGCTGCTCCTCGCCGCCATCGCCGCCGCGATCGCGCGGCCGCGCGCCGAGCAGCCGGGCGAGGCCGCCCAGGCGGCGGCCCGCGGCCCGCGCGCCACCGCCATCGTGCTCGACGCCTCCGGGTCGATGCGCTACCGGCTCGGCAACCGCCCGCTGTTCGACCGCGCCCGCGCCGACGCGCTCGGCGCGCTCGCCGCGCTCGCGCCGGAGGAGCCGGCCACCGCGGTGGTGTGCGGGGCCGGCGCGCCGCAGGCCGAGGCGCCCTCGTTCGACCGGGCCGCGGTGCGCCGGGTGCTGGAGCGCGCGCAGGCGAGCGCGGCCTACTCCGACCTGAGCGCCTGCGTGGGCGCGGCGCTCCGCGCGCTCGTCTCCGCGAAGGCGCAGGAGGGGCTGCCGAAGCGCGTGGTGGTCGCGACCGACCTCGCCGCCTCGGCCTGGCGGCTCGACGGGCCGGCGCCGGCGGTGGAGGGGCCGCAGGGCGCGGTGCGCCCGGAGGTGAGCGTGCTCGACGCCGCCCGCGGCGCGGCGCTGCCGAACCACGCGGTGGTGGGGCTCGAGGCCGAGCCGGATCCGGCCGCCGGCCCGCGCGGCTACCGCGTCACCGCGCTCCTCGCGAACCACGCCGCCGCGCCGCTGAAGGACGCGCCGCTCCTGCTCACGGTCGGCACCGGCCCCGCCGCGAAGACGCCCATCCGCGCGTTCACCGAGGTGCCCGCGGGCGGCGCCACCCGCAAGTCGCTGCTGCACGCGTTCGCCGAGGGCGGGCCGGCGGTGGTGCAGGTGAGCCTGCCCGAGGACGGGCTGCCCGACGACGACGCCCGCGCGCTCACGCTGGTGGTGCCGCGCGAGGTGCGGGCGCTGGTGGTGGACGGCGCGCCCTCGCCGGTGAAGTACCGCGACGAGGCGTACTTCGTGGAGTCGGCGCTCGCCTCGCCCGCCTCGCCGGTGCGCCCCACGCTGGTGGACGCCGAGGCGTTCCCGCGCACCGACCTCTCCAAGTTCGACGTGGTGTTCCTGCTCAACGTCCGCACGCTCGGGGGCAAGGCCCAGGAGCTCTCCCGCTTCGTCGAGGCGGGCGGCGGGCTGTTCGTGTCGCTCGGCGACCAGGTGGATCCGGAGCTGTACGGCCGCGAGCTCGGGCCGCTGCTCCCCATGCCGCTCCACGTGGAGAAGACCGCCGGCGCCCGCGGCGATCCGGCCGGCGCGCTCCGCGCGGCCCGCTTTGCCGAGGTGGCCTGGGACCACCCGGCGCTCTCGATCTTCACCGGCGACGCGCGCGAGGGGCTGCTCGGGGTCCGGACCGCCCGCTACATGCTCGCGAAGCCCGGGGCCCGCGGCGCCGCGCCGCAGGTGCTCATGACGTTCGACGACGGCGCGCCGGCGCTCGTCGAGGCGCGGCGCGGCCGCGGGCGCGTGCTCCTGTTCACCTCCAGCGCCGACCGCGACTGGACCGACTGGCCCATCCGCACCAGCTTCCTCCCCGCCATGCAGCGCTTCGCCGGCTACCTCGCCGGCGCGCTGGAGGAGCGGCGCGAGCCGCCGAGCGTGGTGGGCGCGCGGCGGAAGCTCCGGCTCGGCCAGGGCGAGGCGCTCGTGGCGCTCGTCGGGCCGGACGGGCGCGAGCGGCCCCGCGCCGAGCTGGAGCGCGAGGGGCTCACCGAGGAGAAGCCGGGCGTGCTGGAGCTGTCGCCGGGCGAGCCCGGCCTCTGGCAGGTGAAGATCGCGGCCGGCGGGCAGCAGCGCGTCGAGCCGCGGCTCGCGTTCGCGGTGGCGTTCGACCCCCGCGAGTCGGACACCCGCCGGCTCGAGCCCTCCGAGCTGACCGCCTGGTTCGGCGGCGCCGCGCACGCCCGGGTGGACGGCGACGCGCGCGGCGCGGGCGAGCGCCAGCTCCCGCTCTGGTCGATCCTGCTCGCCCTGGGGGTGGCGGCGTTCTTCCTGGAGGGGCTGTTGCTGGCGTGAGCCGGCGCCTCGGCTAGGATCCGTCCGTGCCCAACCCGACCTCCCTCGACGCCCAGGTCGCCGGCCTCCTCTGCGTCGGCTTCGACGGCAAGACCGCCTCGCCCGAGGTGCTCGAGCTCATCCGCCGCGGCGTCCACGGCGTGGTGCTGTTCGCGCGCAACGTGGAGAGCGCCGAGCAGGTGGCGGCGCTCACCGCCGAGCTGAAGCGCGCGGCGGGGCGGCCGCTCCTCGTCGCGGTGGACCAGGAGGGCGGGCGGGTGGCGCGGCTGCGGGCGCGCCACGGCTTCACCGAGCTGCCGCCCATGCGCGCGGTGGGCGAGGTCGGCGACGCCGGGCTCGCCCGCGAGGTGGGCGCGCTGCTCGGCCGCGAGCTGCGGGCGGTCGGGATCGACCAGGACTACGCGCCGGTGGTGGACGTGGACACGAACCCCGCCAACCCGGTCATCGGCGACCGGAGCCTCTCCCGCGATCCGGAGACGGTCGGCCGCCTCGGCGCCGCGATCGCGCTCGGGCTCCAGTCGGCCGGGGTGGCCGCCTGCGCGAAGCACTTCCCCGGCCACGGCGACACGAGCCAGGACTCGCACACCGACCTGCCCCGCCTCCCGCACGCGCTCGAGCGGCTCCGGGCGGTGGAGCTGGCGCCGTTCCGCGCGCTGGCGCGCGCCGGGGTGGCCTCGGTGATGACCGCGCACGTGGTGTTCGAGGCGCTCGACCGCGACCGCCCGGCCACGCTCTCACCCAGGGTGATGCGGCTCCTGCGCGAGGAGGTCGGGTTCGACGGCTGCGCCATCTCCGACGACCTGGAGATGGAGGCGGTGGCCGGGCACTTCCCGCTGGAGGAGTCGGCGCCGGGGGCGGTGGCGGCCGGGGTGGACGCGCTGCTCGTGTGCCACTCGCCCGCGGTACAGCACCGGGCCATCGACCTGGTGCGGGCCGCGGTGGAGGCGGGTCGCATCCCGGCGGAGCGGGTCGCCGAGGCCCGGGGCCGGGTGGGTCGGCTGCTCGCGTACGCGGGTCCGCCGCCGGACCCGGCCCGGGTGCGGGAGCGCCTGCGCACGCCGGAGCACCTGGCGCTGGTCCAGAACGTCCCCGCGCTCGAGATCGGCCGCGACCCGACCGCCTGACGGTAACTTGTGAGGCAGTCCCCGCCTCGACTAGATTTCGTTCCTCGCTTGCCCGCGCCCACCGCCGCCTGCCCGAGCTGCCGCGCGCCGCTCACCGCCGACGAGATCCTCGACGCGGGCACGCTCGCCCTGCCCGACGCGCCGGTGCTCACGCTCCGCTGCCCGCGGTGCGAGGGCGACGCCTGGGCGCGGCTCGGCGACGGGGCCATCGAGCTCGGCGCCGCGCCGGACGACGCGGCCCGCTTCGCGCCTAGCGCAACCGCCCCGGCGCCCGGCCTCTCGGTCCGGCCCGCCGCGACCTGGCTCGACTGCTGGCACGCCGGCCGCTACCGGCGCTTCCCGGCGCGGCCGGGCTGACCTCGCGCTCCGCCGCCTCGAGCCGCAGGAACGCGTCCAGGATCGCCTCGCGCATCGCGCCCTGGTGGCGCAGCACCGCCGAGACGTGCCCCGCCGGCAGCCAGCGCAGCTCGCAGCCCCAGTGCGCGGCGATGCGGGCCATCTCGGCCGGCGGCACCACGCCGTCCGCGGCGGTGCCCACCACGATGGCGGCGCCCGGCGCGACCGGCGGCGGCAGCGCGCACACCGAGAAGCGCGACAGCCCGGCGCACAGCTCCACCCGCGCCGCCTCGCGGTCCGCCGCGTCGCCCGCGAGCGCCGCCCAGTCCGGCACGTCGCGCAGCACGCCGGAGAGGAGCACCGAGTCCGGCGAGCAGGACGGCGCGAGCGGCACGGTCGCGACCGGCCACGGCATCGACGCGCCCACCATGGCCGCGAGCTGCCCGCCCATGCTGTAGCCGGTGACGCCCACCCGCGGCGCGTCCAGCGCCTCGCGCGCCCAGGCGAGGAGCGCGCGGCCCTCCTGGAAGGTGGCCGCGCCCATCAGGTAGAGATCCGAGACCGAGCGCACCGCGTGGCGCGCCTGGCGCTCGGGGCGGCGCGCGCCGTAGAACGCGTTCTCGAGCACGATCGCGCCGATGCCGTGGGCGAGCAGCGGCGCGGCGAAGCGGAGCCGCATCGCGAAGCCCTGGTCACCCGAGGCGGCGAGGTGCACCGCGACGCCGCGCAGCGGGCCGTCCGGCAGGAGCACCTGGATGCGCGCGGCCCGGGCGCAGCCGGGGAGGCGCGCCTCCGGGCTCCGGAACGAGCCGTCGCGGAGCGTGCCGCCGTGCGCGGCCCGCGGCGGGCCCAGCGAGACGTCGATCCGGGCGGGGGCGCGCCGGGCGAGGGGCAGCGGCTGGAGCCGCTTCACCAGCCGCCGATCGCCCCAGCCGTCCGCGAAGAACCGCGGCCCGGCGGCGGTCAGCCCGAAGAGGACGTCGAGGACGTGCAAGTGTCGCTCCGCGTCAAAGGTGCGACCTGCGACCGCAGACGGGGAGTCGGTACACGGCTCGTGCGCGCGCCCAGGCCCCGGGCGTCCGCTTTCCTGCTCGAGGCCATCCCTCGACTCCGGCCGTGCCTGGCGGCACGGCCTACGCTCGGGATGAGCGGGGGTTCGGTTGGTCCGCTCGGGATGAGCGGATCGGTTGACCCCGCTCGCCCTGAGCGTAGGCGGGCCGCAGGCCCGCCGGAGTCGAAGGGCCCGAGTGCTCAGGCCCGATCGAGGATCTGCAGCGCCACGAGGCCGTACAGGAACGCGTAGACCACGTGCGCGGGCCGGTGGGCCATGTGCACCAGCTCGGCGAGCGTGCGCGTGCCGTCCACCCGGGGCAGCAGCTCGGCCTCCCAGCGGTCGAGCTCCACCTCGTGCAGCCCGTAGGCGGGCTGCGCGGAGGGGATGAGGCGGTCCTCCGGGGCGAGCAGCCGGAAGAGCCGCTCGGGGCGGTAGAGCTTCTTCACGCCCCGGCTGATGAGGCTGGCGGGCGGCAGCTCGATCCGCACCGCCTCCTGCGCGGCGCGGTCGGTGAAGTGCAGCCGGTACGCGCCCTCCTCCCAGGCGAACACCGAGTACGCGATCGACTTCACCTGCTGTGCGAGGTAGTAGAGCCGCTCGGTCTCCTGCAGCAGCCCCAGCTCGACCATGATCTCGCCGCTGCGCCGGCGGCTCCGCTCGGCCTCGGCGCGCACCTGCTCGAGCTGCGCGGAGGAGAGCTTCCCCACCCGCACCAGGAACGAGCCGAAGCGGTCGGTGAGCAGGTTGGAGATCGCGAAGCAGGGCCGGCCGGCGTCGAAGAAGAGCGTCTTCTTGACCTTGCCCTTCTGCAGCGTGAGCGCGCCGGTCTGCTGGGCCAGGTGGAACGCGGTGACGAGGTGCGGGAGGTTGTCCTCGAGCCGCCCCTCGGTGCGGGAGAGGTCCGGGGCCGGCGTCGCCGAGGGCCGCGGCGTGGGCACCGGCGCGCGCGGGCGCGGCGGCGGCACCACCGGCGCGGCGGTGACCGCCTCGCCGCGCAGCACCGAGGAGCCCCTCCCGTCCTCGGTCACGACCACGCGGCCCGTCAGCTCCATCGCCGCCAGCGGCTCGTCGCTCTCGACCGCCACCTCCACGTCGAAGTCGGGCTCGGGGACCGCGGCCGGCCGCCGGACGGGCGGCGGCGTCGCGCCGGCGCGCGGCGGGATCCGCATCGGCGCGGGCGTGTCGCTCGGCGGCGGCAGCAGGGCGCGGAGCGCGTCCATGAGCTTGCGGGCGTCGAACGGCTTCTCGAAGTAGCCGGACGCGCCGTGCTGCGCGCTCGCCTCGGTGGCTGCGCGGCCGCCCTTGAAGACGCCGGTCATGAACACGAACGGCACCTTGGCGTTCCGGAGCGCGTGGGCGACGTCGTAGCCCATCATGTCCGGGAGCAGGACGTCCACCACCGCCGCCGCGGGCCGGTCCGGCGCCAGCCGGTCGATGGCGGCGCGGCCCCGGTTCACGGTCACGGGGGTCCAGCCCTCCGATTCCACCAGGCGGGCGAGGAGCGTGAGGAGCTCCTGGTTGTCGTCCACCAGCAGGATCGTCGGCGCCGGCATCGCGTCGCGCACCATACCGGCGGGTCAGGCCGCCGATCAACGATGGCGTCATGTGAACACGGGACACACCAGGTGGACCGTCCGCCCGGTCAGCCCCGACCGGTGCGCCGTCCGGCGAGCGCAAACGTGGCCCACGCCTCGGGCGTGTGCTAAAAAATCGTGCTTTCTCTGCCACTTCGGAGGCCTGATGCTGCGCTTCCCCCGCGCGCTGCCCCTCGTCGTCGCCGCCCTCGCCGTCCTCGCCTGCGAGAAGAAGAAGCCGGAGGGCGCCGCCGCCCCTGCGCCCGGCGGGGCCGGCGCGGTCGCGACGGGCGACCGGATCCTCCTCGGCCACGTCGGCTCGCTCACCGGCTCCGAGGCCACGTTCGGCGACTCGACCGACAAGGGCATCCAGCTCGCCATCGAGGAGGTCAACGCGAAGGGCGGCGTGAAGGGCAAGCCGCTCGCGCTCAAGACCTACGACAACCAGGGAAAGCCTGAGGAGTCCGCCATCGCGGCGACGCGCCTCGTGCTCCAGGATCGCGTGGCGGTGCTGCTCGGCGAGGTCGCCTCCACCCGCTCGCTCGCCATGGCGCCCATCGCCGACGCGAACCACGTCCCGATGATCACCCCGTCCTCCACGAACCCGCGCGTCACGAAGGAGAACGGCAAGGTCCGCCCCTACGTGTTCCGCGTCTGCTTCATCGACCCGTTCCAGGGCACGGTGATGGCGAAGTTCGCGCGCGAGCACCTCAAGATCTCGCGGGTGGCGGTGCTGCGCGACGTGGGCAACGACTACTCGATGGGCCTCGCCGATTTCTTCCTGGCGAAGTTCAAGGAGCTCGGCGGCACCATCGTGGACGACCAGAGCTACAAGGCCGGCGACCAGGACTTCAAGGCGCAGCTCACGAACATCAAGGGCAAGAACCCCGAGGCCATCTACGTGCCCGGCTACTACACCGACGTGGCGCTCATCGCGCGCCAGTCGCGCGAGCTCGGCATGAAGCAGCCGCTCATGGGCGGCGACGGCTGGGACTCGGCCCGCCTCTACGAGATCGGCGGCAAGGCGCTCGAGGGCTCGTACTTCTCCAACCACTACTCGCCCGAGGATCCCGCCCCGCGCATCCAGGACTTCGTGAAGCGCTACAGGGAGCGGTTCGGCGCGGTGCCCGACTCGCTCGCCGCCCAGGGCTACGACGCGGCCCGCATCGCCGCCGACGCCATGGGCCGGGCGAAGGACCTCTCCGGCGAGGCCATCCGCGACGCGCTCGCCGCGACCCGCGACTACCCCGGCGTCACCGGGGTCATCTCCATCGACGCCGATCACGACGCGGTGAAGCCCGCGGTGGTGCTCGAGATCAAGGGCAGCGCCGGCCACTACGTGGCGACCGTGCAGCCGGACCAGCCGCAGGCCGCGAAGTAGCGGCCGCGCCGCGGAGACCGATCCTTAGTGACCGAGTTCCTGCAGCACCTCGTGAACGGCCTGTCGCTCGGGACCATCTACGCCCTCATCGCGCTGGGCTACACGATGGTCTACGGCGTGCTGAAGCTCATCAACTTCGCGCACGGTGACGTGTACATGGTGGGCGCGTTCGCCGGGTACTACCTGGGCAGCGTCACCGGCACCGACCGCGCGCCGGGCATGGTGGGCGCCGCGCTCGTCACGCTCGGCGCGATGGCCGTCTGCGGGGCGCTCGGTTACGTCATCGAGCGCTTCGCCTACCGCCCGCTCCGCAACCGCGCCCGGCTCACCGCGCTCATCACCGCCATCGGCGTGTCGTTCCTGCTCGAGTACGGCTTCCAGCTCTCGCCCATCGTCCGCACGCCGGTGGAGTTCCCGCCCGGCCCGAGCCCGCGCTTCTTCCCGGCGCTCCTCGAGCTCGGCGAGCCGCTCACGTTCCTCGGCGTGACCGTGCCGCGCATCGACCTGCTCGGCCTCGTCGTGGCGCTCGTGCTCATGATCGGCCTGCAGCTCATCGTCTACCGGACCCGCTTCGGCATGGCCATGCGCGCCGCCTCGTTCGACCCGCAGGTCGCCGGCCTCATGGGCATCCCGGTGAACCGGATCATCTCCTGGACGTTCGTGCTCGGCAGCGCGCTCGCCGCCGCGGCCGGCATCATCAACGCCTCGTCGCGGCCGAAGATCGAGCCGCTGTTCGGCCTCATGAGCGGCCTGAAGGCGTTCGTGGCCGCGGTGCTCGGCGGCATCGGCTCGGTGCCCGGCGCCATGGTGGGCGGGCTCGTGCTCGGGCTCACCGAGGAGTACGTGGCGGGCTACACCAGCTCGCAGTACCGCGACGCCATCGCGTTCACCGTGCTCATCCTGGTGCTGCTGGTCCGGCCCGAGGGGCTGTTCGGGCGGGCCACGGTGGAGAAGGTCTAGTGGCGCGCGCCCGGGCCGTCCTCCGCTCCGTCCTGCCGTTCCTGGTGGGCCTGCCCATCCTGCTCGGCGTCCAGGCGCTCTCGCCGCCCGACTACACGCTCATCCTCGTGAACGTGGGCGTGAACGTGATCCTGGCGGTCTCGCTGAACGTGGTGAACGGCTTCACCGGGCAGTTCAGCCTGGGCCACGCCGGCTTCATGGCGGTGGGCGCCTACACCGCGGCCAAGATCACGCTCGCCTTCTCCGGCGTGCAGCTCGCCTTCGTGCCCGAGGCCGTCTCCGACCAGCTCGTGTTCGCGCTCGCGCTCGCCGCCTCCATGGTCACCGCGGCGGCGGCGGGGTTCCTGGTGGGCATGCCGTCCCTGCGCCTGCGCGGCGACTACCTCGCCATCGTCACGCTCGGCTTCGGCGAGATCATCCGCTCGGTCATCGAGAACATGAAGTTCCTGGGGCAGGCCACCGGGCTCTCCGGCCTGCCGCCGTACACGAACATCGCCTGGGTGGGCGTCTCGGCCATCGCCACGGTGGTGATGGCGCGGCGCCTCGCGGTCTCGACGCAGGGGCGCGCGCTGTTCGCCATCCGCGAGGACGAGGTGGCGGCCGAGGCCATGGGCGTGGACACCACCGGCTACAAGGTGCGCGCGTTCGTGATCTCGTCCGCGTACGCCGGCCTCGCCGGCGGGCTCATCGCCCACGCCATCCTGCTCACCACCCCGCGCATGTTCACGTTCGTGCGCTCGATCGAGGTGGTGGTGATGGTGGTGCTGGGCGGCCTCGGCTCCATCACCGGCTCGGTGGTGGCGGCGGTGGTGCTCACGGTGGCGCTCGAGGGGCTGCGCGAGTTCCAGCAGTACCGCATGGTCGCGTACGCGGCCGGGCTCATCGTGCTCATGCTGCTCCGCCCGCAGGGCATCTTCGGCACCCGCGAGCTGTGGGACCTCGCGCCGTTCCGCCGGCTGCCGCGGCCGCGCCCGTTCGGCGGGCGCGCGTCCACCGGCCCGGAGGGCGCCTCGCCCACCGCGGTGCGCGACGACTCCACGCACGGGGGCCGGCCGTGATCCCGCTGCACGTGAAGGCGGTCACCATGCGCTTCGGCGGCCTGAAGGCGCTCTCGTCCTTCAGCCTCTCGCTCGCGCCCGGCGAGCTGGTCGGGCTCATCGGGCCGAACGGCGCCGGCAAGACCACCGCCTTCAACGCCATCACCGGCGTGTACCGGCCCAGCGAGGGCGAGGTGGTGGTGGCCGGGCAGGTGGTGAACGGGCTGCGCCCCCACCAGATCTGCGCCCGCGGCATCGCCCGCACGTTCCAGAACATCCGCCTGTTCCGCGAGCTGTCGGCGCTCGACAACGTGCGCATCGCCTGCCACGCCGGCGCGCGCACCGGCTTCTTCGACGCGCTGCTGCTCACCGCGCGGCACCGCGCGGAGGAGGCCCGCATCCTGGAGCGCGCCGAGCGCTACCTCGAGGTGATGGGGCTCTCGCACCGCCGCGACGAGATCGCCCGCAACCTGCCCTACGGCGAGCAGCGCCGGCTCGAGATCGCGCGCGCGCTCGCCACCGGGCCGAAGGTGCTGTGCCTGGACGAGCCGGCCGCGGGCATGAACGCGGCCGAGAAGCTCGAGCTCATGGCGCTCATCCGCGACCTCCGCGACCGCTTCGGCCTCGCCATCCTGGTGATCGAGCACGACATGCGGCTCGTGATGGGCGTCTCCGAGCGCGTGCTGGTGCTCGACCACGGCGTCACCATCGCCGAGGGGAAGCCCGAGGCGATCCGGAAGGACCCCAAGGTGATCGAGGCGTACCTGGGCGACGCGTACCTCGAGGAGAAGCACATCGAGCGGCCCGCCGGGCCGGGGGCGCACCCGTGAGCGGGCCCATCCTGCAGGTGGAGGGGCTGCGGGTGCACTACGGCGCCATCGAGGCGCTGCGCGGCCTCTCGCTCGAGGTCCCGGACGGCCAGGTGGTGGCGCTCATCGGCGCGAACGGCGCGGGGAAGACCACCACGCTGCGCGCCGTCTCCCGCATGATCCGCGCCTCGGGCGGCGCGGTGCGCTTCCGCGGCGAGGACGTGACCCGGCTGCCCTCGCACGCGCTGGTGGCGCGCGGGATGGCGCACGCGCCGGAGGGGCGCGGCATCTTCCTCAACCTGACCGTGCGCGAGAACCTCGAGCTGGGCGCGTACCTCCGCCGCGACCGCGCCGGCATCCTGCGCGACGCCGAGCGGGCCTACGCGCTCTTCCCCATCCTGGCGGAGCGGCGCACCCAGGTGTGCGGCACGCTCTCCGGTGGCGAGCAGCAGATGCTGGCGGTGGCGCGCGCGCTCATGAGCAAGCCGCGCCTCATGCTGCTCGACGAGCCGTCGCTCGGGCTCGCGCCGCAGGTGGTGGAGAAGATCTTCACCGTGCTGCGCGAGGTGAACCGCGAGGGCGTGGCGCTGCTGCTCGTCGAGCAGAACGCGCACAAGGCGCTCCAGCTCGCCCACCGCGCCTACGTGCTCGAGACCGGCAACATCGTGATGCAGGGCACCGGCGCCGAGCTGCTCGCCTCGCCGGAGGTGCGCAAGGCGTACCTCGGGGAGTGAGCCGGCGCCCCTCGACTCCGCGCCGCTGCCGCGGCGCTACGCTCGGGGTGGAGCGGATCCGGAAGGTCGCTCCCCCTGAGAAGCTTCCCTGATCGTCCGCTCACCCTGAGCGCCCCTCGACTCCGGCCGTGCCTGGCGGCACGGCCTACGCTCGGGATGAGCGGACCGGGTCGAAGGGTGAGCGGTGGCCTCACGGCTGCGCCGCCGCCACCGCCCCGGCCGCCGGCGCCGCGAGCAGCGCCGCGAGCGCCTCGGCCGCGCCCGGCTCGGGCGCGAGCACGGTGGGCTCGAGCGCGCACCGCGCCAGCCGGATCGACCGGAGCGCGCCGTCCGGCGCGCGCAGGTGCGCGGTGAGGAGCGCGGCGCGCCCGGGGCCGAGCGCGCGCGCCCCCGGCGCCCGCTCCAGCTCGAGCCACACCGCCGAGCCGGGCCGGTGGGTGGCGAGCCACGCGCGCATGCCGGCGCCGAGCTCGGCGCGCGCCTCGCGCCCGAGCCGCGGCCGGAGCAGGGCCTGCCAGGCGATGACCAGCGCGCCGGGCTCGGTGGCGGAGAGCAGCGCCAGCCGTTCCGGCGCCGACGCGAGCGCCACCGGCGTCAGCACCGGCGCGTCGGGCCGGGGGCGCGCGGCCCGGAAGGCGGCGATGGCCGCGTCGAGCCGGCCCTGCGCGGCGCCGTCGCCGGACGGGACGCAGGCCCGCAGCCACTCCGCGTCCTCGTCCCGCCCCGGATCGAGCGGCGCCGGGTCGAGCCCGAGCCGGCCCACCGCGCGCAGGCCCTCCACCACCGGCACCCGCCCGCCGTCCGCGAACGTCCACGCCGCCGCGAGGTCGTCGGTCACCAGGCCGAGCCCGGCCACCGACCCGAGCTCCGCCAGCGCCACCGGCCGCGCGCCCGCGCCGGCGAGCGCCGCCGGCCAGCGCCACGCCACCGCGCGCGCCGGGTCGTCCTCGCGCGCGCTCCGGTGCGCGAGTGCGTCCTCCAGCCGGTCGCCCGGCCGGGCGAGCACCGCCTCCAGCGCCGCCGCGCCGAGCGCGCCGGCCTGCGGCGCCGCCGCGCCGAGCCCGGGCCAGAGCGGGTGGCCGGGGCCGCCCGCCCGCGCCTCCGCCCGCAGCGCCGCGAGCAGGAGGTCCGCACGCTCGCAGGGCGCCTCGAACCGCCGCGCCTCCCAGGCGGCCGCGACCGCCCGGCCGGCCCGTCCCGCGAGCACGTCCGCGAGCAGCTCCAGCGCCCGCGCGTCCGCCGCCGAGCGCGGCCGGACGGCCTCGCGCGCGCGGGAGAGCTCCTCCGCCAGCCCGTCGATGCCGGTCCGCGCCATGGCGACCTCCTCCGGACCCAAGCTGCGGATGCCCTGCGGCCGGCGCCGGAAGGCGGGCGCGGGGGCCGCCGCTCGCCCCTCCACCGGCTCGGGGCGTCAGGCGTCCGGCGCGGCGAGCGCCTGGCGGGGCGCCGGTCCGGAGGACGTCGCGCTCCGCTCCGCGGCGAGCCGGCGGCGCCGCGCGGGGGCGGCGGCGAGGTGGCCGGCCGCGAGCAGGATCCCGACGACCAGCGTGCCGATCCAGAGCGTGCGCGCGCCGAGGCGGCTCATCACCTCGCCGCCGATGAGCGGCGAGAGCGTGAAGGCCACGCCCCAGCTCATCGAGTAGGCGCCCTGGTAGCGCCCGCGCAGCGAGGCCGGCGAGAGATCGGCCACGACCGCGTTCGCGACCGGGAAGCCGACCACCTCGCCGACGGTCCAGAGCAGGACGCCGAACACGTAGAGCGGCACGCTGCCGCCGAGCGCGTTCACGCCGAAGCCGATCCCGAACAGCAGCGCCGAGACGGCGAGCGCGCGCGAGGGGTCGTACCGGCGCAGGCGCGCCCCGAGGAGCGGCTGGAGCAGCACCACGCCCACGCCGTTCAGCGCCATGAGCCAGGCGAAGCCGGCCGGCCCGACGCCGTGCGCGGCCATGTCGAGCGGCGCGGCGAGCTGGAACTGCGTGAACACCATGAGCCCGCCGAGCGCGAGCAGGACGAACACCACGAACACCCGGTCGCGGAACACCTGCGCGAGCCCGGCCAGCGCGGGCGCGGGCTCGACGCCGGCCGGCCGCGTCTCCGGCACCGTGAACGCGAGCACCGCCGCGAACGCGAGCGAGGTGGTCGCGTCCACGAGGAACAGCCAGGCGATGTGCCGCTCCGCGAACAGGCCGGCCACCGACAGGCCGACGGACCAGCCCATGTTGATGGCCCAGTAGACGAGCCCGTAGGCGCGGGTGCGCTCGGCGGGCGCGACCACGTCCGCCACCACCGCGTTCATGGCGGGCCGGTAGATCTCGCCGGTGGCCCCGTTCACGAACGCGAGCGCCGCGAGCGCCAGCGGGGCGCGCGTCAGGGCGAGGGCCGCCACCGAGAGCGCGCCGGTGACGAGGCCGAGCAGCATGGTGGGGCGGCGGCCGAGCCGGTCGGCGAGCGTGCCGCCCAGCGGCCCCGCCACCATGACGCCGAGCCCGTAGAGCGCCACGATCCGGCCCGCCTCCGCCGCGTCGAAGCCGCGCTCGCGGACCAGGAACAGCGCCAGGAACGGCGCCACGAAGCTCGCGAGCCGGTTCACCAGCATGCCCATCCACACCATCCAGAAGGTGCGGGGCAGGCCGCCGAGGGCGGCGCGGAGGCTGGCGGGCGGCGGGATCAAGACGCCCCGTGCATCTACCAGGCGGACGCGGCGCCCGCCACGGCGCGTTCTTGCGCGGGGGGCGCGCGCCGTTCGACAGGCGCGGGCTCAGGACGCGGCGGTGAGCTTCAGGCCGAGGATCGAGACCACCAGCAGCCCGAGGAACGCGGCCCGCGCGAGGCTGAGCGGCTCGCCGAGCAGCACCACGCCGAGGACGGCGGCGCCGGCGGCGCCGATGCCGGTCCACACCGCGTAGGCGGTGCCGATGGGCAGGTCGCGCGCGGCGAGCCCGAGCAGCCACATGCTCGCGACGATGGCGAGCGCCGTCAGCACCGAGGGCAGCGGGCGGCGGAAGCCGTCGGTGTACTTGAGGCCGATGGCCCAGCCCGTCTCGAGCAGGCCGGCGACGACGAGGTAGATCCAGGGCACGAGGCGTTCCTCCTCGCGTCGTCTTGTCGTCACCGGGTACGACGCGCCTCGTCCGGGGCCGCGCGGGCGCGCGCGGCCAGGAGCGAGATACCCCGGTCCCCGCGTCGGGGCAAGCGGAGCGCACGCGCGGTCCGGGATGATGAGGCGTCGGTGGAGCGGAGGGGGGACCGATGCTCGCCTGCGCGATCGCGCTCCGGCTCGCCGCCGCCGTGGCGGCGCCGGTCGATTCACCCACCGTGGACGTCGCGCCTCCTGCGCCGGCGGAGGTCGCGCCGCCCGGACCAGGCCGCACGGCCGCGCCCGATCTGTCCGCGCCGCCGCCCCCGCCCGCGGACCGGCCCGGCCCGTGGCGCGTCTACGGCGCGGCGGCGGCGGGCGCGGCGGCCTCCGACGTGCTGTTCGCGGGCATCTTCGCGATCGGGATGGTGCAGCTGTTCGGCGACCTCTGGGACGGCGAGGCCAGCGCGGACGCGGGCGGGCTGACGCTCGCGCTCGTGGGCCTGGGCGGCTTCCTCGCGGTCACGCCCGCCGTGACGGTGTGGGCCGCGCAGCGGGTGGCCGGGCGCGAGCGCACCGCGGCGGCGTACTGGGCCTGCTTCGGCGTGCGGCTGCTCGGCTTCGCGGCGGCGAACGCGTTCCCGGCGGCCACGCTCGCGACCGAGCTGGTGCTGGCGCCCTGGGTGGTCTCGCGGATCGTGATGAGCGGGGCGCCGGCGGCGACGCCGCTGCGCCCGGAGGTGCCGGCGCCGGCCGGCGCGGACGGGCCGGCCACGCGCGCCCGGCCGCTGCGCGATCCGGCCCTCGCCTGGCGGTGAACCCGCCGCGCAAGCGAAGGGCGGCCGCCCTCGCGGACGGCCGCCCGGTGCTGCGGGACCTCGGTCGCGCCTAGATGTCGAAGTACAGCGCGAACTCCATCGGGCTCGGGCGCATGCGGACCGGGGTGATCTCCTTGTCGTACTTGTACTGGATCCAGGTCTCGATCACGTCCTCGGTGAAGACGTCGCCCTTCAGCAGGAACTTGTGGTCCTTGCGGAGGCACTCGAGCGCCTCGTCGAGCGAGCCCGGCATCTTCGGGATGTCCTTCAGCTCCTCCGGCGACATGCCGTAGATGTCCTTGTCGAGCGGCTGGCCCGGGTTGATCTTGTTCTCGATGCCGTCGAGGCCGGCCATCAGCATGGCCGCGAACGCCAGGTAGCCGTTGCAGGCCGGGTCGGGCGAGCGGAACTCGATGCGCTTCGCCTTGGGCGACGGCGAGTACATCGGGATGCGGATCGACGCGGAGCGGTTGCGGGCCGAGTAGGCCAGGTTCACCGGCGCCTCGAACCCGGGCACGAGCCGCTTGTAGCTGTTCGTGGACGGGTTGCAGAGCGCGGCGAGCGCCGGCCCGTGCTTGAGGATGCCGCCGATGTAGTACATCGCCATCTCGGACAGGCCCGCGTAGCCGTCGCCGGCGAACAGCGGCTTGCCGGCCTTCCAGATCGACTGGTGCACGTGCATGCCGGAGCCGTTGTCGCCGTAGAGCGGCTTCGGCATGAAGGTCACGGTCTTGCCGTGCCGGCGCGCCACGTTCTTGATGATGTACTTGAACCACTGGAGGTTGTCGGCGCACTTCACCAGCGAGTCGAAGCGGATGTCGATCTCGGCCTGGCCGGCGGTGGCGACCTCGTGGTGCTGCCGCTCCACGTGGATGCCGACCGACTCCATCACCCGGCACATCTCGGTGCGCAGGTCCTGCTGCGAGTCGGTGGGGCCGACCGGGAAGTAGCCCTCCTTGTAGCGGGGCTTGTAGCCGAGGTTGCCGCCCGGCTCCTCGCGGCCGGTGTTCCACTGCCCCTCGACCGAGTCGAGCTTGTAGAACGCGTGGTTCACGCCGTGGTCGTAGCGGACCTCGTCGAACACGAAGAACTCGGGCTCGGGGCCGAAGAACGCGGTGTCGCCGAGGCCGGTGGACTTCAGGTACTTCTCGGCCTTGATGGCGATGTTGCGCGGGTCGCGCGAGTACGGCTCCTTCGTGATCGGGTCCACCACGTTGCAGATGAGCGAGAGCGTCGGCTCCGCCATGAACGGATCGATCGCGGCCGTGTCCGCGTCGGGGACCACGAGCATGTCGGAGGCGTGGATCGCCTGCCAGCCGCGGATCGAGGAGCCGTCGAAGCCGAGGCCGGCCTCGAACACGTCCTCGCTGAGCTCGTAGAGCGGGATCGAGAAGTGCTGCCAGATCCCGACGAAGTCCATGAACTTGAGGTCCACGTACGTGGCCTTGCGCTCCTTGGCCAGGTCCAGGACCGCCTTCGGGGTGAGTTTCGCCATCGCGAGGATCTCCACGGCCTGCGGGGTTGTTGGCCGGCCCAGTTAGCACGGCTCATGCCACGCCTGCGAGCCGCTGACGCGCCCAGATCCGCGGATCTCCGGCGGGTCGTGACTCAAACCCGGCCAGCCGCTGCTCGATTTCCGGGCACCTCGATGGGTGTATGATGCGACAGAAGTCCGCGCGGCATGGCGCCGCGGGGGCGACCCCATGTACGCTCGGCGTCCCGGCCGGAGCGGTCGGGACGAGGAAACGCCGTGAACGCAGTGAATCGCGCCAGCGCCATTCCGCCCCCGCGCCGCCTCCCGCCTCGCCTGCTCGCGGCGCTGGTGCCGCTCGGGACGTTCGTCCTCACCGCCGTGGCGGTGGTGGCCGTGCTCCGCTCCGCGGTCCCGCAGCCGCCCGTGCTCGGCCTCTCGGCGTGGGGTGGCCGGCCCGGCGCCGCGCAGCCGCTGCCCGACGGCGCCAGCGTCCGCGCCGGCGCGAGCCTCTACCTCGAGCTCGACCCCGGCGGCCCGTGCCCGCTGTGGCTCGTGGCGGTGGACGCGGCCGGGCAGGTCCGGCGGATCCACCCGATCGTCGCGGCGCCGCAGGCGCACGCGGCGCTCGACGTCGAGGTGCAGGCCTCGCCGGCCCGCGGCCCGCAGCGCTTCTTCGCGGTGTGCGCGCCGGACGAGGGGCTCGACTACGCGCGCGTGCTCGCGGCCGCGGGCGCGGTGGCGCGCGAGGGCGCGACCGCCCTGCGCGCCGCGCGGGCGCTCGCCGGGCTGCCCGACGGGACCCGGCAGGCGTCGATCCTGGTCGAGGCGATGTAGCGGAGGTGCCCGGTTTTCGGGCACCGGGCTGCCCGGGTTCCGGGCAGGCGCGGGCCTGCTAGCGCGGCTTCATCCCGAGCGCGCGCATGCGCTCGCGGAGCGTGTTCCGGTTCATCCCGAGCAGCTCGGCCGCCCGGAGCTGGTTGCCGTGGGTCCGCGCCAGCGCGGCCGCGATGAGCGGCGCCTCGATGGCGGCGATGGCCGCCTGGTAGCGCCCGCCCTCCGGCGGCTCGGCGTCGAGCAGCCCCTCCACGAGGCCGGTGAGGGCGCGCTCGCCGGCGACCGCGGCCGGCACCAGGGTGGCGACGTCGCGCGCGCCCACGCGGTTGCCGGCGAGCTTCAGGAGCGCGCGCTGCAGCACGTTCTGCAGCTCGCGCACGTTGCCGGGCCACGGGTGCGCGAGCAGCACCGCCTCGGCGTCCTTGCCCAGCGCGACCGGCCGCCCCTTCAGCTGCTCGCCGAACTTCGCGACGAAGTGGCGCGCCAGCAGGATCACGTCCCCCTCGCGCTCGCGCAGCGGGGGCAGGCGGATGGGCACCACCGCGAGCCGGTAGTACAGGTCGCGCCGGAAGCGCCCCTCCTCCACCGAGCGCGCCAGGTCGGCGTTGGTGGCGGCGACGATGCGCACGTCCACCGCGAGCGGCCGCGTGCCGCCGACCCGGTCGATCTCGCGCTCCTGCAGCACGCGCAGCAGCTTCGCCTGCAGCTCGATCGGCATCTCGCCGATCTCGTCGAGGAACAGCGTGCCGCCGCTGGCCAGCTCGAACTTGCCGGGCCGCCGCTCCACCGCGCCGGTGAAGGAGCCCTTCTCGTGGCCGTACAGCTCGCTCTCGATGAGATCGCGCGGGATGGCGGCCATGTTCACGGTGACGAACGGGCCGCGCGCGCGGGTGGAGTTGGCGTGGATGGCGCGCGCCACCAGCTCCTTGCCGGTGCCGGACTCGCCCATGAGCAGCACGGTCATCTCCGTCCGCGCCACCCGGCCGATCTCCTTGTAGACCTCGACCATCGCGGCGGACCGGCCGATGAGCGTGTCCGGCAGCGCCACGCCGCCCTCGCGCAGGCGCCGCGCGTCGGCGCCCGCCTCGCCCCGCTCGTCGGCGTGCGCGGCGGCCTCGTCGGCCTGGCCCGGCGGCGGCGCGGCCGACAGGTCGCGCACGATCCGCTCCACGCGCTCGAGGTCGAAGGGCTTGCCGAGGTAGTCGGCGGCGCCGCGCTTCATCGCCTCGACCGCCGAGCGCATGGTGTCCTCGGCGGTCATCACCACGACGAACGGGGAGTCCACCCGCCCGCCGATCTCGCCGAGCAGCTTGAACCCGTCGTCGCCGGGGAGGCGGACGTCGAGCAGCACCAGCCCGACGCCGTCCCTGCCGCCGCCGGCGGCGCGGAGCTTCGTGCGCGCCTCCTCGGCGCTGCCCGCCTCCTCGTACGGCACGCCGGCGCGCTCGCAGGTCCGCGCGAGCACGAAGCGGACCGAGGGCTCGTCGTCCACGATGAGGACCTTTCGCAACGCTCGCTCCTGGCTGTGGGATCCCGATGATCCGCCGATCCCGGTACGTCATAGCAAGCGCAGGGCCAACCGGCGGGGCAAGCGCGGGGCCAGCGGGGCCGCCGCTACGCCGGACGGGCTAGGGGACGTCGAGGGGCAGGTACACGTTGGCCTCCGCCCCGCCCCCGGCCCGGTTGCGGACCTCGATGCGCCCGCCGTGCGCCTCCACGATGCGCCGCGAGATGGCGAGCCCGAGCCCGGTGCCGTGCGGCTTCGAGGTCGCGAACGGCGTGAACAGCCGCTGCAGCATGGCCTCGGGGATTCCCGGGCCCTCGTCCTGGATCGAGACGCGCGCCAGCGGGCGGGTGCGGCCGCTCGCCACGCGCAGGCGCAGCGGGGACACCGAGGTCTCGATGGTCACCCGCGGCGAGGGGGTGGTGGCGACCGCGTCCACCGCGTTGCGGACGAGGTTCAGCACCACCTGCATGAGCTTCTCCTCGTCGCCCAGCACCGGCGGGAGCGACGGGTCGTAGCGCTCCACGAACGCGATCCGGTCGGCGCCCGGGATGCCGCGCGCCAGCACCAGCGCGTCGCCGAGCACGTCGTGCAGCTCGACCGGCGCCTGCCTGCAGCGCGGCCGGGCGGGCGAGGTCGAGCAGCTCGCGCACCAGCCCGTCCACGCGCTTCGCCTCGCGCGCGATCACCGCCGCGTACTCGCGGGCGGGCCCCTCGGCCTCGCGGGCGAGCAGCTCGGCCGAGCCCTGCAGGCCGGCCAGCGGGTTCTTGATCTCGTGGGCGAGGCCGGCGGCGAGCGCCTCGAAGTCGAGCGCGCGGTCGGCGGAGCGGGGCACCCGCAGCACCAGCACCGCCCCGGCGCAGACCGCGCCGTCGAGGAGCGGCGTCGCCGACACCGAGACCTGCAGGCCGCGGTCCTGCGGCGACGGGAACTCGGTCGCCTGCCCCTCGTGCGTGCGGACGGTGCGCTCGGCCACCTTCTCGAGCTGGGCGCCGCCGGGGAGCGCGCGCACCGGCAGCTCCACGGTGCGCTCGCGCGAGCGGCCGAACAGCTCCTCGGCGGCGGGGTTGAGGTGCAGCACCCCGCCGTCGGCGCCGACGATCACGACCGCGTCGGCGAGGGAGTCGATCGCGGCGCGGGAGAGCGCGGCGGAGAGCTGGGCGGGCTGGGCGGTGCGGGACACGGGTGCGGTGGACCGGTGCGCCCCCGCGTGCGCGGGGGGCGGAGGACGGGGCGCCCGCCGGAACGGGCGCCCGGGCGCCTAGAGCGCCTCCTCCCCGCGCTCGCCGGTGCGGATGCGGATGACCTCCTCCACCGGCAGCACGAAGATCTTCCCGTCGCCGATGCGGCCGGTCTTGGCGGCGCGCTCGATGACCTCGACCACCCGGCCGACGAGGCTGTCGGCGACGACCACCTCGACCTTCACCTTGGGCAGGAAGTCCACCACGTACTCGGCGCCGCGGTAGAGCTCGGTGTGACCCTTCTGACGGCCGAAGCCCTTCACCTCGGTGGCGGTGAGGCCGGCGACCCCGACCTCGGAGAGGGCCTGCTTCACCTCGTCCAGCTTGAACGGCTTGATGATGGCCTCGACCTTCTTCACGGCGCACCTCGGCATGTAGGAAATGGGTGATCGACGCTACGCCCCGTCGGCTCGGCCGGTCAAGGAGACCGCGCCCCTGCGCCACGCGGCTTCCCTGCCCGTTCCCGGGGCCCTTCCTGCCTTCGATCCGGTCACGTCCGGACGTCCGGTTCGCTTCCCTTCGCGGTGCCCGCCCGGCCGCTGCGCCGGGATGCGCCCGGTGCACCGTCCGTCGGTTCCACGCTCCGGCATCGACATGTGCAACGGGTGGGCCACGCTCGCGACGGGGCGAGGCGTCCGGCCGCGCCCCGGCGGCTTCGGGTCGCATCGCCGGCCCGGCGCCGGGCGCCCCCGGCGCGCCCGCCGTAGAATGCGCGCCCCATGTCCCTCCCCGTCGCGATCGCGGCCGCCGGGATCCTCCTGGCCGCGACCCTGCTCCACTACGCGTTCTGGTCCTGGCGGCTGGCCGTGCCGCCGGTGGAGGACGAGCTGCTATCGGTCCCCACCCGCGACGGCTGGACCCTCGGCCTGGGGCGGTGCCGCCCGAGGGTGGCGGCGCGGCTCCCGCCGGTGCTGCTCGTGCACGGCATCGCCATGAACCGGCAGGCGTTCGAGTTCGGCGTGGAGCGCTACGCGCTCGCCGCGCACCTGGCGCGGGCGGGCTTCGACTGCTTCTCGCTCGACCACCGCGGCCACGGCGCCTCCCGCCGCGGCCCCGGCGCGCCGCGCCGCTGGAACCTCGACACGTACCTGCGCGAGGACGTGCCCGCGGCGCTCGACGCCGTCCGCGCCGCCACCGGCGCCCGGCAGGTGCTCTGGGTCGGCCACAGCCAGGGCGCGCTCATGGGCCTCGCCGCCTGCCAGCGCTACCCCGAGCGCATCGCCGGGATCGTCGCGCTGGCGGCGCCGGCGCACTTCGACGTGCAGGAGCGGCTGAAGAAGCTGGTGCTGCTGCGCTTCACCGTGCTCGGCCGCTTCACCCGGGTGGCGGCCCGGATGCTGGCCCCGTTCGCCGGCCACTGGCACCCGGCCTGGGCCGACCTCGCCATCAACATGCGGAACGTGGCGGCCCCGGTGTACCGGCGCCTGCTCGCGAACGGGCTCGAGAACCTGGAGCCCGGGGTGCTGGAGCAGTTCGCGACGTTCATCCGCGAGGACTCGTTCCGGTCGATGGACGGGGAGGCCGACTACCGCGCCGGGCTGGAGGGGTGCGCGCAGCCGGCGCTGTTCGTGGCCGCCGAGCGCGACGGGCTCGCGCCGCCCTCGGTGGTGCAGGCGACCTACCGTCGCTGGGGCGGCCCGAAGCGCTACGTGGTGTTCGAGCGCGACTACGGGCACACCGACCTGCTGCTCGGGCGCGGCGCGCCGGAGCAGGTGTTCCCGGTGGTCCGCGAGTTCCTGCTCGCGCACTCCGGCCCGGCGAGCCTCGCCGCCGCGCTCGAGGAGCGCCGGTGACCGACCGCGCGGGCGCCGTCCCCGGCCGGTCGCGATCCGGCTAGGATCGCCCCGTGCGCCTCCGCTTCGCCCTCGCCGCCGCCCTCCCCGCGCTCGTCTCGCTCGCCGCGATGGCGCTCCTCGCCGACCGGCTGGCGCGGCGCGCGCTCGAGGACGAGCTCTCGGCCCGCCTCACCGCGGCGGCGCAGGCGGCGGCCTCGGCCCTGCCGGCGGAGCGGGTGGCGCGGCTCGAGCCGGGCGAGGAGCGCACCCGGACCTACGGCCACGTGCGCGCGCGCCTCGACGTGCTGGCGCGCAGCACCGGCACGCGCCTCTACGTGATCCGGCCCGACCGCACCGCCCTCGCGGACTCCGACGGCCGCACCCGCATCGGCGAGCCGGTGCCGGCGCTGGAGCGCGACCGGCTGGAGATCGCGCAGGCCGCGGCCGGGCGGCCGGTGGCGAGCCAGGTGATGTTCGAGGGCTCGGACGGCCTGCTCTACAAGAGCGGCTACGCGCCGCTCCTCGACGCCTCCGGCAAGGTGGTGGCGGTGGTGGGCGCCGACGGCACCGCCGCCTCGTTCGCCACCTTCCGCCGCTTCCGCCGCCTGCTCGCGACGCTGGCGGTGGCCGGCGCGGTGCTGGGCGCGCTCGTGGCCGCGGGCGCCTCGCTCTCGGTGACCCGGCCGCTCACCCGCCTCGCCGAGGCCGCGCGGCGCATCGGGCGCGGCGACCTCGAGACGCCGCTGTGGCCGCGGGGCCGCCGCGACGAGCTGGGCATGCTGCGCGACACGCTGGAGGAGATGCGCAAGGCGCTCCGCGCCCGGGACGAGGAGCGCGAGACCCTGCTCGCCGGCATCGCGCACGAGGTGCGCAACCCGCTCGGCGCGCTCGACCTGTTCGCCGGGATCCTCTCGGAGGAGCTGGAGGGCCGGCCCGAGGCGGCGCACGTGGCGCGCATCCGCTCCGAGCTGGCGGCGCTGTCGAAGGTCGTCGAGGAGTTCCTCGACTACGCCCGGACGCGTCCGCCGGTGCGCGAGGCGGTGGAGCTCGGGGCGCTGGTCGCGGAGGTGGCGGAGATCGCCTCGCCGCTCGCGGCGGCGCGGCAGGTGTCGCTCGGCGTGAAGGGCGCGGGCGAGGCGCGGGCCGACCGCGAGCAGCTCCGGCGCGCGCTCGTGAACCTGGTGCGGAACGCGGTCGAGGCGGCGCCGGCCGCGAGCGAGGTGGAGCTGTCGGGGCGCGCGGTGGGCGGCGAGGCGGTGTTCGAGGTGCGCGACCGCGGGGCGGGGCTGGGGCCGCAGGCGCGGGCCGGCCTGTTCCGCCCGTTCTTCACCACCAAGGAGAAGGGCACCGGGCTCGGCCTCGCGCTCGCGAAGAAGGTCGCGGACGCGCACGGCGGCGCGCTCGCGCTCCTCGACCGCGAGGGCGGCGGCACCGTGGCGCGGCTCGCCGTCCCGCTCGCGCCGCCGGAGCCGCGCTCGTAGCCGTCAGCGCCCGACCACCGTCGCGCCGGCGCGCAGCCGGAGCAGCACCACGTTCCCGTCCGCGTCCACCCGCGCGTCCACGAGCGCGGTGCGCCCGGTCTCGCGCATGGCGGCCTCGACCTCGGCGCGGCGCGCCTCGGGGATGTAGAAGCGCTGCGCCGAGGGGATGCGGCACCCGCCGTCCGTGCGCTCCGCGCGGATGGCGATCCGCTCGGGCTCGGGCGGCGGTCGCTCGCCCAGGCACGCCTCGCCCACCCAGGCCGGCAGGTTGCGCCGGATCACCAGCCAGGCGCCGTCGCCCGGCCCCTGCCACGGGCCGGCGTCGCGCTCGGCGCGCCAGGCGAGCGCGACGTAGTAGCCGGAGAGCGGGTCGAGCGGGTCCACCGGCATCGACTCCAGCACCACGTCCTCGCCAGCGAGGCGGGCCCGCGCCTGGCGGAACGGGATGGCGGCCAGGATGGCGAGCTGGACCGCGAGGACGATCGCCAGGCGGCCCCAGGACGGCGAGCGGTCACGCGGCATGGGTCACCTCCGCGGCGCGGGCGCGCCGGCGCTCGAACGCGATCCCGCCGAGCAGCACCGCCGCGCCGCAGGCGATGAAGCCGGCGCCCTTCAGCCAGAGGCCGGTGTCGATGGAGACGAAGCGGACGAGCGTGAGCCCGCCCGCGACGGCCATGCCCTCCCAGAACGGCGCCCGGCGCAGGCCGGAGAGCCCGCGCACGATGCGCCCCGCGGCGAGGAACGCGATGGCCAGGTTCGCGACGAGCGCGGTGCCGGTGCCGGTCTCGAGCGACATGCCGGCGGCGAGCGCGATCACGGTGGCGCCCACCAGCATGGCCTCGCCGCGCGCGAGCGGGTCCACCTCCGGCCGGCGCAGGCCGATCGCGAGCGCCGCGACCGCGAAGGCGGCGGCCGGCGCCGCGGCGGCGAGCACGAGGCCGGGCAGGGCGCCGCGGAAGCGCAGCTCGTGGGCGAGCTCGGTGAAGGAGAGCACCGCGGCGGCCGCGTAGAACAGCAGGCGGCCGGTGACGCGGAGCGCGCCGGACAGGCGGGCGCCGGTGTCGGAGCGGGCGGCGAGCGGCGCGGCCGCGAGCGGGGTCGCGCAGAGCGCGGCCGCCAGGCACAGCACCACCACCACCCAGCCGCGGTCCAGCCTCGCGCCGAACAGCGCGAACCCGGAGACGGGCGCCAGGCCGAGCGCGGCCACCACCGCGAGCGCGCGCGAGCGCTCGCGCCAGGCCAGCGCGACGAGCGCGGGGGCGACCACCCAGGCGGCGGCGAGGCCGGGCCCGGAGTGATCGTGCGCGAGCCCGGGGCCGGACACCCAGAGCCCGAGCACCGCGCCGAGCAGCAGCTGCGGCAGGCTCGGGTAGGCGACGCCGGCGACGAGCGCGCCCGCCGCGAACGCGGCGAACCCGCCCCACCACACGCCGCTCACGTGGAAGATCTGCGCCACCAGCCCCACGTTCGCGCCGAAGATCACGGTGCCGAGCAGCGTGAGCGCGTGCCCGAGCCGCGGCGCGCGGCCGCGCCAGAGCGCCAACCCGCCGGCGTGGCTCGCCACCATGGCCGCGCCGATGAGCGCGAGCTGGAGCGCCGGGCCCATGTCCTCCCAGTGCCAGGCCACCAGCGACACCACGCCCGCGCCGACCAGCAGCGCGCCGAGCGCGTACACCGGCAGGAGGCCCGGCCCGGACGCCGGCTCCGCCTCGGCCAGCCGGTAGCGCGACCAGAGCGCCGCGGCCGCGTCGGGCGAGACCAGGCCGTCCTGCTGCCAGCGCGGGAGCTCCCGGCGAAGCTCCTCGCGAAACCGGCGCGATGCGTGCTCCATGACCCCTCCCTCCGGAGGAGCCTACCAGAGGCGGCGGAGCCCAGGGTGGGGGAGGGTTGACGCGGCGTTCAGCCACGCCCGCGGGGACCTCGTGCGAGCCCTTCCTCAGCCGCGGGCGTGACCCACGGTGAGCGCGTCGAGCGCGGCGAGGATGAACGGGTCCTCGGGCGAGGCGGCCAGCGCGGCCTGCAGCCACTCCACCGCGGAGGCGTCGTGCCCCTCGGCGCTCTCGGCGCGGGCCAGGTCCACGAACGCCTGGGCGCGCCGGCCGCGCAGCGGGCGGTAGCCGGCGCCGTCGGCGGGGCGGTCGCGGGTGGCGCGCGCACCGCCGGTCGAGAGCGTCTCCGCCAGCACCGCCGACCAGCGCCGGTCGGTGGCGCGCGGCGCGCCGGTCTGGATCCAGCCGTGGAGCATGAGGCCCTGCAGCGCGCGGCGCAGCTCGACGGCGCGGACCGCGTGGCGGCCGAACAGCTCGCGCACCGCCAGCGCGTCGCGGGCGGCCCGCAGCACCACCCGCTCGTCGCGGGTGAACACCGGGCAGGGATCCGGCGGCGCCCCGAGCCGCAGCCGCGCGCTCGGGCGGAGCGGCTGCGGGCGGCGGCCGAGCCGCGGGTTCGCGTCGAGCAGCGCGCGGACCTGGCGGGCGCGCTCCTCGCCGCCGGAGCGCGCGAACGCGAAGCCGATCCGCCAGGGCGGCGCGGCGGTGTTCCAGGCGACGGTGGCGGTGGCGGCCACGTGGCCCGCGCCGGAGGGGAGCTGCAAGGTCAGGTAGGCGGCGGTGCCGAGCCGGAGCGGGACCGGGGACACCACGCGGCAGCCGCCGGCGGCGAAGTCCTCGGCGATGACGTCCCAGCGGCCGTCGCTCGCGGCGAGCACGGCGGGCGCGCTCACCGGCAGGCGCGGGTCCCGCCGATAGTCTACCTGCGGGAACCCTCGCATCGAGCTGGACACCCCTCCCCCACGCACGCTGCACCCACCCACGCCCACACGCTGCCCCACGACCACGCGACGACCCATCGGGCCAGCCGCAACCCCTCATGCCACGCCGCGCGGTGGCCTCGCAACTTCGTGGACGCGCGGGGCGACGAATGCGCCGCCCGCCCCGATCCTCCCCGGTCGCTTCCGCCTCGATCGACGGTGGGTGAACGCGGGCGTCACAGGTACGGCGAGAGCAGCCGCACCACGCCGTCGCGCAGCTTCACCGGGAGCGGACGCCGGTCCACCTCGGCGAGCGTGAGCGGGCGCGCCGCCGCGAGCCGGTCCTCGACCAGCCGGTCCACCCGCGCCGCCAGCTCCGGGTCGTACGCCTCCACGTCCAGCTCGAAGTTGAGCCGCAGGCTGCGCGGGTCCCAGTTCGCCGAGCCGAGGAGCGACCACGCGCCGTCCACCACCATGGCCTTGGTGTGATCGAACGGCGGCGGCGTGCACCACACCCGGCAGCCGCGGTCGAGCACCTGCCAGAGCTGCGCGGTCTGCGCCCACTGCACGAGCGGCAGGTTCCCGCGCTCCGGCAGCACCACGTCCACCTCGACCCCGCGCATGGCGGCCACGTTGAGCGCGGTGATGAGCGGCGGGTCGGGGAGGAAGTAGGGCGTGACCACGCGCACCCGGCGGCGCGCCGCCGAGAGCGCGCCGAGCAGCAGCCAGCGGATGGCCTCGAAGTCCTCGTCCGGCCCGTCGGCCACGCCGCGCGCCAGCACCGACCCGGCCGCCGCGAGCGGCGGGAAGAACGCGTTGCCGTCGAGCGGCTCGCCGGTGGTGAACAGCCAGTCCTCCGCGAACGCCGACTGGAGGTGCGCCACCACCGGCCCCTCGATGCGCACCTGCAGGTCCATGAACGGCGGCGGGCCGCCGGGGCGGGGCAGGAACTCGTCGCGCACGTTCATCCCGCCGGTGAAGCCGATCCGGCCGTCCACCACCAGGATCTTGCGGTGGTTGCGCAGGTTCACGAACGGCAGCCAGGCCGGGGTGAGGCGCGGCAGGAACAGCTCGGTCCGCACGCCCAGCCGGCGCAGGCGGCGGTGGATGGGCGGCCAGCGGTAGCGGACGCCGATGGCGTCCACCAGCACCCGCACCTTCACGCCGCGCTCGTGCGCCCGGGCCAGCGCGTCGGCGAAGGCGTCGCCGGCCAGCCCGGTGTCGAAGATGTACGTGCAGAAGGTGACCGAGTGGTGGGCCGCGTCGATGGCCTCGAGCATGGCCGGGTAGGCGAGGCCGCCGCCGGGCAGGAGCGTGATGGCGTTCCCGGCGACGAGCGGGCGGCGCACCACCGCGTCGGCGAGCGCCACCAGCGGCGCGAGGTGCTCGGCGTCGGACGGCAGCCGCGGCGGCGGCGGCCGGTCCTCGGCGCGGCTCCGCACCTCCGGCAGGCCGATGGCCTGGGCCCGCCGGCGGATGCGGTTCACGCCGAACAGGAGGTACGCGAGCGCGCCGGCGATGGGCGCGAGCCAGATGAGCCCCACCCAGCCCAGCGCCGCGCGGACGTCGCGCTTGTGCAGCACGGCGTGGCCCGTCGCGACGAGCGACAGGCCCGTCGCGACCACCAGCACCGCGGCGCTCCACGCGTCCCGGAACACCGGATCAGTGAAGCATCGAACGGACGGGCCGTCGAGGTGCCGGATCGCGCGGGCCTTCGACTCCGGCCCTTCGACTCCGTCGCTCATCCCGGCCCTTCGACTCCGGCCGCGCCTGGCGGCGCGGCCTACGCTCAGGGTGAACGGAGTCGAGGGACGCTCAGGGTGAACGGAGTCGAGGGACCCCCTAGCTGGCCGCGCTGGCCGCGCTGGCCGCGGCGACGCGCGGCCCGTCGCCGTGCACGCGCCCGAGCAGCGCCTGGAGCTCGTTGCCGGCCAGCGTCTCGCGGGCGAGCAGCTCGGACGCGCCCTGGTCGAGCAGCGCCCGGTTGTCGGTGAGGATGCCGGCGGCGCGCTGGAAGGCGCCCTCCACCAGGTCGCGCACCGCCACGTCGATCTCGCGGGCGGTCGCCTCCGAGTAGAGGCGGCGGGTCCCCAGCTCGCCCAGGTAGCCGTTCGGCTCGGTCTCGTAGGTCACCGGCCCGAGCGTCTCGCCCATGCCGTAGCGGGTCACCATGCTGCGGGCGATCTCGGTGGCCTTGGAGAGGTCGTCGGAGGCGCCGGTGGAGAGGTGGTCGAAGACGAGGTGCTCGGCGGCGCGGCCGCCCAGCAGCACCGCCATCTTGCTCTGCAGCTCCTCGCGCGTCATGAGGTAGCGGTCCTCGGTGGGCCGCTGGATGGTGTAGCCGAGCGCGCCGATGCCGCGCGGGATGATCGAGATCTTGTGCACCGGGTCGGTGCCGGCGAGGCCCGCCGCCACCAGCGCGTGGCCCATCTCGTGGTGCGCCACCACCTCGCGCTCGCGCGGGTTGAGCAGCCGGTTCTTCTTCTCGAGGCCGGCCACGATCCGCTCGACGGCGACGTTGAAGTCCTCCATCGAGATCTTCTCGGCGTCCCGCCGCGTGGCCACCAGCGCGGCCTCGTTCACCAGGTTCGCGAGGTCCGCGCCGGTGAAGCCCGGCGTGAGCGCCGCCACCTCCTCCAGCTTCACGCCGTCGTCGAGCACCACGCGCTGCGTGTGGACCTTCAGGATGGCGAGGCGGCCCACCCGGTCCGGACGGTCCACCAGCACCTGCCGGTCGAAGCGGCCGGCGCGGAGCAGCGCGGGGTCGAGGATCTCGGGCCGGTTGGTGGCGGCGAGGAGCACGATGCCGGCGGAGGGGTCGAACCCGTCCAGCTCCACCAGCAGCTGGTTCAGCGTCTGCTCCTTCTCGTCGTGCCCGCCGCTCATGCCCGGCATGCTGGCGCGGGCGCGCCCGAGCGCGTCCAGCTCGTCGATGAAGATGATGGCCGGCGCCTTGGCGCGGGCCTGCTCGAACAGGTCGCGCACGCGGGCGGCGCCCACGCCCACGAACATCTCCACGAACTCCGAGCCGGAGATGGAGAAGAACGGCACGCTCGCCTCGCCCGCCACCGCCTTCGCGAGCAGGGTCTTGCCGGTGCCCGGCGGGCCCACCAGCAGCACGCCCTTCGGCATGCGGGCGCCGAGCCGGCCGTAGGACTTCGGGTCCTTGAGGAAGGTGACGATCTCCTTCAGCTCGTCCTTGGCCTCGTCCACCCCGGCCACGTCGGCGAACGTCGTCTTCGTGTCGGTCTCCACGTAGACCTTGGCCTTCGACTTGCCGATGGACATGAGCCCGCCGCCCGGACCGCCCGCGCCGAGCTGCTTCGCCATGCGCCGGCTGAGCAGCAGCCACACGCCGAAGAACAGCGCGATGGGCACCACCCAGGACAGGAGCATCGCCACGAAGTCGCTGTCGTAGCGGCCGGCGTAGGTGACGCCGTGCTGGTCCAGCTCCTTCGCCATGTCCGAGTCCACGCGGATCGCGACGAAGCGGGTCTTGCCGTTGAGCGGCTCCTTCAGCTCGCCGGCGACCTGGTCCTGCGAGACGGTGACCTTCGCCACCTTGTCCTCGCGGACGAGCTGCTGGAACTGGCTGTAGGGGAGGGTGGCGACCGCCTGCGAGCGGGCCCACCAGTCCTGCACCATGAGGACGCCGAGCGCGGCGAGGAAGATGTAGGCGACGTTGAAGCCGGCGGTCTTCTTGTTCATTGGGATCACCCGGGCGGCCTTCCGGCCGCCATTCCTGATCCGTAACCACCGTTCGAACCCTGACAAATGCGAAATGTCGCAGCATCCACGCCAAAAAACGAGCGGCCGGCGACCGCCCGCCCGCGCCGGCCCTGCGTCCGGGGGATGCGGCGCGGTCGCGCGGGCGGCGATCCGGATTAGACTGCCCCCGCGATGGCAAGGATCCTGGTGGCCGACGATCACGACGCGCTTCGGGAGGGCATGGTCATCACGCTCGCCCGCCTCGGCCACGACGTCCTGGCGGTGCGGGGCGGCGCCGAGGCGATCGCCGCCTACCGCAAGCGCGCCGCCGACGTGGTGGTCACCGATCTCCGCATGGTGCCGGTGGACGGCATCGAGGTGGTCCGGCGCATCCGCGCCGAGGATCCCGACGCCACCGTGGTGGTGATCTCCGCCCACGGCACCATCGCCACCGCGGTGGACGCGATGCGAGAAGGCGCCATCGACTTCCTCGAGAAGCCGTTCAGCACCGAGGCGCTGCGCGCCCGGGTGGAGAAGGCGGTGGAGATCGCCCGCGAGCGGCGCGGCGCGCAGACCGCCCGGGCCCGCGCCGAGGTGCTCGACCAGGACCGCGTGCGCGAGCGCGAGCCGCACGGCCTGGTGGGCAGCTCCGAGCCGATGCGCCGGGTGCACGACCAGATCCGCAAGGTGGCGCCCACCGACGCGACCGTGCTGGTGCTGGGCGAGTCCGGCACCGGCAAGGAGCTGGTGGCGCGCGCCATCCACGAGGCCAGCCTGCGCCGCGAGAAGCCGTTCGTGTCGATCTCCTGCGCGGCCATCCCGGAGGGCCTGCTCGAGTCGGAGCTGTTCGGCCACGAGCGCGGCGCGTTCACCGGCGCCATCCGCCGCAAGCTCGGGCGCTTCGAGCTGGCGCACGAGGGCACGCTGTTCCTCGACGAGGTGGGCGAGATCCCGCCGTCGGTGCAGGTGAAGCTGCTGCGCGTGCTGCAGGAGCGCTGCTTCGAGCGGGTCGGCGGCGAGGAGACGGTGGAGGTGGACGTGCGGGTGATCTCCGCCACGAACCGCGACCTCACCCGCATGGTGGCGGAGGGGCGCTTCCGCGAGGACCTCTACTACCGGCTGAACGTGGTGCCCATCCAGCTCCCGCCGCTCCGCGAGCGGCCCGGCGACGTGGACGAGCTGGCGCGCGCGTTCCTGGAGCGGCTGGCGCCGCGCATCGGCCGGCCCGTGACGTCGTTCGCGCCCGAGGCGCTCGAGCTGCTGCGGCGCCACCCGTGGCCGGGCAACGTTCGCGAGCTGGAGAACGTGGTCGAGCAGGCGCTGGTGTTCGCCGACGGCGCCGCGGTGCGGCCCGAGGACCTGCCCGAGGGGATCCGGCACGCGCCCGCGCCGGCCGGGCTGCCGGTGCCGAGCGGCGACCGGAGCCTCACCGACATCCTCGAGGACCTGGAGCAGCAGCTCATCCTCGCCGCGTACGAGAAGGCGAAGGGCGTGAAGGCGGAGACGGCGCGGCTGCTCGGCATCAAGCCGTCGGCGCTCTACTACAAGCTCGAGAAGTACGGGATCGTGAAGCAGGGCGAGCGCGGCGAGGAGGGCGGGTGACGGCCGGGCTCGCCTGCGCGCTCTCGGCCGCGCTCGCGCTCCTCGCGGGCGCCCCGCTCGACTGTCCCCCCGGCACCGAGCCGCGCGGCGCGGCGCCGCCGGAGGGCTTCGAGGCGTGGTGCGCCGGCAAGGACGCGTACGGCAACGACCGCCGCGAGGGGCCGGCGCGCACCTGGTACGACGACGGCGCGCCCTGGACCGAGGGCGCGTACCGCGACGGCGAGCGCGACGGCCCGTTCGTCGAGTACCACCGCAACGGCCGGCGGGCCCGCGAGGGCGCCTACGCCCGCGGCGCGAAGCACGGGCGCTGGACCGTCTGGTACGAGTCCGGCCAGGTGGAGGAGACCTCCGGCTGGCGCTTCGGGGCGCAGGACGGCCCGTTCGTGTCGTACTGGCCGGGCGGCGCCCGGAGGGCGGCAGGGCGGCACTGCGGCGGGGCCCAGTGCGGGCGCTGGACCAGCTACGACGAGGCCGGACGCGAGCTGGGCGCGGTGGACTACGGCGAGCAGACGCACGCGCCGTGACCGGGAGGCTCGGTTTTCCGAGGGTCCGCGCCCGGAAATGCGTCCCTTCCGCGGCGGCGCGGGTCGCAAGGGCGCGAAAGCACGCGCACCGTGCGCGGCACGCCGGTTGCTCCACCTGAGCGGCGCACCATGCTCGCAGAACTGACGCTCGTCATCACGCTCGGCACCGCCACGCCCGCCCTGGAGGCGCGCGCCGAGCTGGACGCGATCGCCACCCGCATCGAGCAGCTCAAGATGCGCCACCTGGCGGGCGAGGACGTCGGCCGCGAGCTCGGCCGCCTGCTGGTGCGGGCGCAGGAGCTGGCGGAGGCGATCGACCGGCAGGAGGGGCGCGCCGCGCTCCCGCCCGCCGCGGCGCCCGCCGGCGAGCTGCGCGAGCGCGCCGACGCGCTGCACGACGAGGCGGACCGGGTGGTCCTCGCGATCCGCTCCATCGACCTGCGCATGGGCGAGCTGCGCCGCGCGCTCGCCCAGCCCTCGCACGGCCCCGCCCAGCAGCGCGCGGTCGTGGCCCGCGGCGCGTCCGTGTCGCGGGCGCCGGCGCAGGGCTCGACGTTCGCCGAGGACCACGCCCGGCTGCGCGCGCTCGAGGTCCAGCGCCTGCGCCTCGTGGATCACCTCGCCCGCATCCGCACCGAGGCCGCCGCGCTCGAGGCCGAGGCGGCGGCGCAAGAGCGGTAGCCCTTCGACTCCGGCCGTGCTGACCGCACGGCCTACGCTGAGGGTGACCCTTCGACTCCGGCGAGCCTTCGGGTCGCCTACGCTCAGGGTGAGCGGATGAAGGATCGCTCATCCCGAGCGTAGCGCCGCGCAGCGGCGCGGAGTCGAGGGACCGTCAGGCCGCGCGGAGTCGAGGGACCGTCAGGCCGCGCGGAGTCGAGGGAGGAAGCGGGTGCGGCGCCGAGCTCCTAGCTCGTCCGTCCCGCCGCCCGCCGCGCCGCCGCCTCGGACTCGAGGTAGGCGTCGAAGCCGGCCGACGGGACCGGGAGCGCGAGCCAGGTGGCGACGAGGACGCCGCCGCCGAGCTGGATCGACTGCTCCACGCCCGGGGTGAGCGAGATCTTGCCGCGGGCGGTCACCGCGCGCGAGGGGACCGACAGCTCGTAGTCGAGCGCGATGTCGCCGGTCGGATCGCGCTCCGCCTCGACGCGGAACGTGAGCCGGATCTCGCCGGGGTGAGCGGGATCGTGCAGCACCAGCTCGGCCGCCTTGCCGCGCGGCGCGATGAGGCGCGGGCGCGCCACCACCTCGCCCTGGGCGCCGGTGAGCTCGAGCGCCACGAGCTGCCCGGCGGCGCCGATCTCGCGTTCGGCCTTGAGCTGCTCGACCGCCTGGTGCGTGCGAACGGCTACCTCGGCGGAGGCCCCGCCGAAGAGGAAGGCGCCGGCGAGGAGGAGGGCGAGCCGGGCCAGCTTGTTCGCGCGATCGGGCATGGACGGCCCGTTGTGCAACGGATGTGCCCTCGACGGGGGACAGGGAATTCAACGCCTTGCCGGCTGTTGGTGTCTCGAGCGACACAGCCGATACCGGCTTTCCACGGGCTTCCGCTCGGAAATCCGACGGATGTCCTGTGGCCTGCCCGGCCGGCCGTCACCGCGCCCGCCACACCCCGCCTGCCTCTTCCGCGCGGGACGCCCCCCGCAGCTTCTCCAGCACCGCCAGGCAGCTCCGCGCCGCGACCGGGTGGAGCGGCGCGGGCGTGTCCGCGTACGCGCGCGCGGTGATCTCCGGGAGCGTCCCGCCCGCCGCGAGCGCCGCCACCACCAGCGCCTCGCGCTCGCGCCGGTGGGCGCGGTAGGCCGCGAGCTTCCCCACCGCGTCCGGCGCGGGCGGCCCGTGCGCCGGGTAGATCGTGCGCGGCCCGAGCGCCTCCACCCGGGCGAGCTGCCGCTCGTACTCGGCCATGTCGCCCTCCGGCGGGTCGATCACGATGGTCGAGAGCGTGCTCACGAGGTCGCCGCACACGAGCGCCCCGCTCCGCTCGTCGAGGAACGCGAGGTGCTCGCGCGCGTGGCCGGGCGTCTCCAGCACGCGGAAGCGCCCGCCGTCGCCGATCCGCTCGCCCTCGCGGAGCGGCTCGACCGGCGCGCCGGCGCGCCCCGTCGCGAGCGGGTGCGCCCGCACCGGCAGCCCGTGCCGCGCCGCGAGCGCCGCCACGGCGCCGACGTGATCGGGGTGCGCGTGGGTGAGCCAGATCTCGCGCGGCGGGAGCCCCTCCGCGGCGAGCCCGTCGAGCAGCGCGAACAGCACCGCCTGCTCGGCGGGATCCGGCGCCCCCGGGTCCACCACCGCGAGGCCGCCCTCGGCCGGGAGCAGCCAGGCGTTGGTGTGCGTGGCGGGCGGCAGCGTGGGCGTCCGCAGCGCGGCGAGGAAGAAGCCCTGCTGGAACTCGATGCGGCGGCAGATGGCGCCGTCGCGGTGCGGCGGGTCGCGGAGCGCGGCGAGCGCGGCGGCGTCCACGGGCCCGCGCCGGTCGAGCACGCGGAGCGCGTGCAGGTTGGGCGGGTGCAGCAGCATCTGGCCGCGCCCCCAGGCGCCGAGCGCGTCGGCGGCCGGGACCATGGCGCCGTCGGCGAGCTCGCCCGGCCACACCACCGGCGCCTCGCCGGCCGGGAGCGGCAAGAGGAACATGCGCGCGTCGTAGCGGAGCGGCAGGTGCTCGGGCGTCACCCAGCGGCCCGCCGGCGTGAACGCCGCCGCCTCGAGCGCGAGCCCGTGCGCGGCGAGGAGGTCGCCGAACGCGAGCGCCCCGTCGAGGAGCGCGCGCCGGGCGGCCTCGCGCGCCGCCGCCGGCACCCGCTCGCGCCCGCGCGCCGCGAGCACGCCGGTCTCCTCGAACAGCTCGCGGGCGGCGCAGGCGACCAGGCGCGCCTCCTCGCCCTGCGCGCCCTCCACCGGCACGCGCGCGTCCTCCGGGTCGAGCCGGCCGCCCGGGAACGCGTGCCACCCGCCCGCGAAGCGGAGGTCGCGCCCGCGCCGGACCAGGAACACCTCGCGCCCGCGCGGCCCGTCGCGGTGGAGCACCACCGCCGTCGCCAGCACCGGCTCGGGCGGCGGCGGCGGCGGGGGCAGGCCGGGGAACGTCATCGACATCGCGGGCCCTCCGGCCGCGCGGGGCGCGGCGCGATCAGATCCGGACCAGCTCGTGCTGGATCTTGCCGAACACCTTGGGGCCGTCGGGCGCGAGGAACACGTCGATCTCGCAGCGGACGCCGAGCCCCTCGTCCGGCAGGTAGACGCCCGGCTCGATGGAGAAGGCCAGGCCCGGGACGAGCGTGCGGGTGTCGTGGGTCTCGAGGTCGTCGAGGTTGACGCCGTCGCCGTGCACGTTCGTGCCGATCGAGTGGCCGGTGCGGTGCACGAAGCGCTCGCCGTAGCCCTTCGACCAGATGAAGTCGCGCACCGCGCGGTCCACCTCCCAGCCCTGCAGCGTGCGCCCGTCGCGGAACGCCTGCTCCACGGTGGCGAGCCCGACGTCGCGCGCGCCGGAGACCACCTCGAACACCTCCTGCACCTTGGCCGGCGGCTTCTCCCCGCAGTAGCCGACCCAGGTGATGTCCGCGTAGACGTCGCGCGGGCCGGTGCCGCGGGCCCACAGGTCGATGAGCACGAGGTCGCCGCGCTCGATGGGCGTGGGGGTGGCCTCGGAGGGCACGTAGTGCGGGTCGCCGGCGTGGCCGTTCACCGCCACGATGGGCGGGTGGTCGGTCTCGAGGCCCGCGGCGGCGAAGCGCTCCATCAGGAAGCGCTGCACCTCGGTCTCCAGGATCCGCTCGCCCTTCCGCTGCGCGGCGCCGATGCGCTGGAACGCCTCGTCCTTGGCCGCGTCGATGGCGGCGAGCGCGCGGCGGTGGCTCTCCACCTGCGCGTCGTCCCAGCGGCACAGGAAGCGCTGCACCAGCTCGGCGGAGCTCACCACCTCGACGCCGTAGCCGCGCACCAGCTCGAGCGTGCCGCCGTCCACCCGCGACAGGTACGGGATGGCGCCCTCCGGGCAGTACTCCATGGCGACGCGCGCCCGCGGCCCGAGCCCGCCCAGGAGCGCGCTCAGCTCGCCGCGGAGCGACTGCCACGACGAGTAGCCGCGCCGCGCCCCGGGCACGTGGCGCGGGAACGAGCCCAGCTCGATCTGGTGGACGAGCGCCACCGGCTCGCCGGCGCGCGGCACGAGGTAGAACCAGCGCCGGGTGAGCATGTGGCCGGCGAGGTCGAGCGCGCTCACCGCGGTGGGGTTCTGGCCGTGGAAGTCGTAGAGGAGCCAGCCGTCGAGCCTCGACTCGGCCAGCGCGCGCTGCAGGGCGGGGATGTCCATGCGGTTCTCCTGCGCGGTGGCGACCGCGCTACACCGGGACGCGGTAGCGCTGCGCGGGGCCGCGGTCCGACGGGTGGGTGATCTCGTGCAGGCGGATCGAGTTGGTCTGGCCGGGCAGGCCGAGCGGCGAGCCGTGGACCAGCACCACCCGGTCGCCCGGCTTCACCAGCCGCTCCTCGAGCAGCCGGTCGGAGACGATCTCCGCCATCAGGTCGGCGTTCTTCACCGGCTCCATGACCTTGGGGAGCACCCCCCAGTACAGCGCCAGGCGCCGGCGGATGGACTGGTCGGGGGAGAACGCGACGATGGGCACGCGCGGGCGGAAGTGCGCGAGCAGCCGCGCCGTCTCGCCGCGCAGCGTGAAGCAGCAGATCGCCACCGCGCCGGCGGCCTCGGCCGCCTCGCACGCGGCGGAGGCCGTCACCAGGTTGAACGGGGCCGGGCGCGCCGGCGGCGGGATGCGCGCGTGGAGCGCGGCCGGCGTGCCCGCCTCGGCCTCGCGCACGATCCGGTCCATCATCTGCACCGCCGCGAGCGGGAACCGGCCGCTGGCGGTCTCGCCGGACAGCATCACCGCGTCGGCGCCGTCCCAGATCCCGTTCGCGACGTCGGAGGCCTCGGCGCGGGTGGGGCGCGGGTGCTCGATCATCGAGTTCAGCATCTGCGTGGCGATGATCACCGGCTTGCCCGAGGCGTTCGCCTTCGAGCAGATCTCCTTCTGCAGCAGCGGCACCCGCTCCGGCAGGATCTCCACGCCGAGGTCGCCGCGGGCCACCATCACGCCGTCGGCCGCCGCGATGATGGCGTCGAGGTTGTCGATGGCCTCGGGCTTCTCGATCTTCGCGATGATGGGCACCACCCGGCCGGCGCGCTCCATCTCGTCCCGGCAGAGCGCGATGTCCTCGGGCGTGCGCACGAACGAGAGCGCCACGTAGTCCACGCCGTGCGAGATGCCGAACGCCACGTCGGCGCGGTCCTTCTCGGACAGCGCCTCGGCGCGCAGCGCCACGCCGGGCAGGTTGATGCCCTTGTGCTCGCCCAGCCAGCCGCCCTCCACCACCTCGGTGCGCACGCGCACGCCGTCGGTGGCGAGCACGCGGAACTCGAGCAGGCCGTCGTCCACGAGCAGGCGGTCGCCGGCGCGCACGTCCTCGGCGAGGTGCGGGTAGGTCGTGGAGACGAGGTGGGCGTCGCCGGGCAGCTCGCCCTCGGTGGTGATGACGAGCTCCTGCCCGGCCTCGACCTGCACGCCCGCCTTCCCGGCCTTCAGCGGGCCGGTGCGGATCTTCGGGCCCTGCAGGTCCTGCAGCACGGCCACCGCCTTGCCGAGGTGGCGCGAGGCGGCGCGGATCTTGTCGAGCATCCGCGCGTGGTCCTCGTGACGGCCGTGGGAGAAGTTCAGGCGGGCGACGTCCACCCCCTGCTCGAGGAGCCTGGCGAGCACGTCCGGCTCGCCGGACGCGGGTCCGAGGGTGGCGACGATCTTGGCGCGGCGCATGGAAGGAGTGTTTTAACGCCAGGCCGCGAACTGCGTCCACGATCCCGCTTGCCCGGCGCAGGTGCCGCGGCGGTGCCACGACAGCACGTGCACCACGTTCCAGGGCTCGGCGCGGAGCCCCACGTACACCTGGGCCCTCCGCCCGGCGGCCAGCGTCACCACGGGTATGGACTGCGTCACGCGCAGCATGTCGGCGTCGTACACCATGCCGCACTTCGCCGGCTCGGACTCGGTCCAGTTCGGGCGCACCTCGAAGAAGGGGATGTCCTCGGTGCCGATGAACGGGCCGAGCAGCGCGGGCACGCCCGGCATGCCGTCCGCGAGCGTGTAGGCGGACTCGCCGGCGAGGAACTCGTAGCTCCGCGCCGTCTCGCCGCTCGCGATCCGGAGCGCGGGGATGGTGAGCGGCTCGCGCAACGGGCCGGTGCCGCGCGGGTCCACGTTCATCTCCACCGTCACCGTCAGCCCGGCCAGCCGCGGGGGGAAGGCGAGGTCGGGCACCGCCGCGGGATCGAGCGAGAACGTGACCGACTCGAGCGTGCGGGCGCCGTTCTCGTCCTCCACCACCGCCGGGCCCACCCGCAGCGTGGTGGGCGACGGGAGGCTGGCCGGGCCGGTCACCACGATGAAGCCGGCGCTGGAGAGCGCGTCCACCAGCGAGGCGCCGTCCGGGCCCTCCGCGCGGAGGCGGAACGGCGTGGTCTCGACGTCGCGGGTGGCGCAGCCGCCGAGCGCCGCCAGCGCGAGCGCCGCCGCGAGGGCGGCCCGCCGCCCGTGCCCGCCGTGCCGTCCGCTAGAGCGCATAGCCGACCCGCAGCCTCCACTGGCCCATGCCCGACCGGTGCGGCCGGGCGAGGAGGTAGCCCTCGGCGCCGACCACGAAGCGCCCGAGCACCCGCTCGACGCCGAGGCCGATCTCCTCCTCGCGCTGCCACGCGTCGGCGCCCTCGACGTTGCGGCTCATCGTGCGGACCCCCAGCCGCGCGTACGGGCTGAGCAGGTCGAAGGTGGCGCCGAGCAGGATCTCGCCGCGCACGGTGGTGAACGTCACCACCTCGGCCGGCTTGGAGATGAACACCTGGCCGCCGGTGGCCTGGACGGTGAGGCGCAGGTCCTCCTCGGCGATGGGCGAGAAGCGCAGGCCGCCCTGCAGCTCGCGCTGGCCGCCGAACCCCTTCTCGTAGAGCGGCATGGCGTCGATGCGGAGCACGAGGTCGAGCGCCGCGCCGAGGCCGACGCCGAGGCCGACGCCGCTCCGCAGCCAGCCCACGTCGGCGGAGACCATGGCCTTGGCGCGGGGCAGCGGCCCGAGCGCGAGCGAGCGCAGCGGCTCGTCGGGCTCGAAGTCGTCGTCCTTCGCCGCGGCCGGCGCCGCGAGCGCGGCGCAGGGGAGCGCGAGCAGCAGGGCGATGAGGGAGAGCGGGCGCACGTCCGCCCGAAGGTTGGCACACTCGGCGGGGCCGGCGCAGCGGGCGTCCGCACTCCCTGTGGGGTTCGGCTACCTGGCGCGGGACGCTCCCGCGAGGTAGCGTCCGCGGTCCGCATGAAGCTGCCGCAGGCGTTCTACGCGCGCGACACGCGCACCGTGGCGAGGGCGCTGCTCGGGAAGGTGCTGGTGCACCTCGACGGCGGGGTGCGTCGCGCCGCGCGCATCGTCGAGACCGAGGCCTACCACGGGCCCGACGACCGGGCCTCGCACGCCCGCGCCGGCCCCACGCCGCGCGCCGCCATCATGTTCGGCCCGCCCGGCCGCGCGTACGTGTACCTCATCTACGGAACGTCCCACTGCATGAACGTGGTGACCGGGCCGGAGGGGTTCCCGTCGGCGGTGCTGATCCGCGCGGCCGAGCCGATCGAGGGATGCCTGCACTCCACCCGCGGGCCCGGGAACCTGTGCCGCGCGCTCGCCATCCGGCGCGAGCACGACAACGGCCGCGACCTGTGGGGCGAGGAGCTCTTCATCGAGGACGCGCCGGCGCCGCGGGAGGCGGTGGTGACCGGGCCGCGCGTGAACGTGGGCTACGCCGGCCCCTGGGCCGCGCGGCCCTGGCGCTTCGCGCTGCGCGGCAGCGCCTGGGTGAGCCGCCCGGCGCCGGCGGGGGCCCGCGCCGCTAGGGCGCCCGCTCCGGCGCCGCGTCCGCGCCGCCCGCGCGGAAGCGGCCCTTGAGCAGCCGGCCGTCGCGCGCGTCCAGCACCACGCGCGCGAAGTCGCGCGGGCCCGCGACGTCCACGTGCCAGCGCGCGGCGGGCTCGTCGAGGTACGCGTGCTTCACGGTGTCCACCTGGAGCCTGCGCTCGCGCGCCACGCGGAACGCCGTCTCGATCGCCTGGTCGCGGCCCAGGTAGCCGGGGCGCGGCGCGGGCGGGGGCGCCGCCTCCGGCGGGGCGGGCGGCGGAGGCGGCTGCCGCTGGGGCTGCTGCTGCGGGGGCGGCGCGGGCTCGGCCTCCGACGGCGCGGGCGGCGCCGGCGGCGGAGGTGGCGAGGCCTCGGGCGGCGCCTCGCCCTCCGGCGCAGGGGGCGGCGCGTTCTCCGGCGGCTGGCTGTACGTGACGCACCCCGCGAGGAACAGGAGTGCGGCGGCGGCGAGTGCTCTCATCGGCGCGAACTTATGCTATCTCGCCGCCGTGCTCCACCTCGCCGGCCAGGACAGCCGCACGCTGGCGCGCCGGGCCGGCATCTCCCTCGAGGACGCGCGCCGGATCACCGGCGCGGTGATCGGGCGCGGCGCCCCGCTGCGCGACGCGCGGAACGTCCGCCGCTCGGTGCTCGACGAGGTGGACGCGCTCGCCACGCCGGGCGAGCTGCGCCTGCTCGAGTCGGTGGACGCGAAGGACGGCTTCCGTAAGTACCTGTTCGAGCTGCCCGACGGCCTGCGGGTCGAGACGGTGCGGATCCCGCTCTACGACACGCACCACGTGGTGTGCCTCTCCTCGCAGGCGGGCTGCGCGCTCGGCTGCGCGTTCTGCGCCACCGCGAAGCTCGGCCTCGATCGCTCGCTGCGGTCCTGGGAGATGGTCTCGCAGCTCCTCGCGGTGCGGGCGGACTCGGAGCGGCCCATCACCGGCGTGGTGTTCATGGGGCAGGGCGAGCCGTTCCTGAACTACGACGAGGTGCTGGCCGCCGCCTACGCGCTCTGCGATCCGGCCGGCGCGCGCATCGACGCGCGGCGCATCTCCATCTCCACCGCCGGCGTGGTCCCCATGATCCGCCGCTACACCGCCGAGGGGCACAAGTTCCGCCTGTGCATCTCGCTCAACGCCGCCATGCCCTGGAAGCGGCGCGCGCTCATGCCGGTGGAGCAGGGCTTCCCGCTCGACGAGCTGGTCGAGGCGATCCGCGAGCACGCGGCGCTGCGCGGCCGGGTGACGCTCGAGTACGTGATGATCTCGGGCGTGAACGTGGGCGAGGAGGACGCGGCGGCGCTGGGCCGGCTGCTCGCCGGGATCCCGGTGCGCCTCAACCCCATCGCGGTGAACGACGCGTCCGGCCGGTACCGCCCGCCGGACGAGGACGAGTGGAACGCGTTCCGCGACGCGCTCGCCCGCGAGCTGCCCGGCACGCCCGTCGTCCGCCGCTACTCCGGCGGCCAGGACGAGCACGCCGCCTGCGGGATGCTGGCGTCGCGGCGGCGCGGCGACTGATCGTCAGCCGACGCCGATCACGCTCACGATCGCGCGCGTCACCAGGAAGATGACGCCGGCGACGATCGCCGCGGCCGGGATCGTGAAGATCCAGGCCCAGATGATCCGGCCGGCCACGCCCCAGCGCACCGCGCGCGTGCCCTTGGTCGAGCCCACGCCCACGATGGCGCCGGTGATGGTGTGGGTGGTGGAGACCGGGATGCCGAAGTGGGCGAGCGCGAGGATGGTCACGCCGCCGCCGGTCTCGGCGCAGAAGCCGCCGATGGGCTGCAGCTTGGTGAGGTTGTGGCCCATGGTCCGGACGATGCGCCAGCCGCCGAACATGGTCCCGAGGCCGATGGCCGCGTGGCAGGAGAGCACCACCCAGAACGGCACCGGGAAGTGGCCCGGGGTCATGGCGGCGCGGTCCGCCCAGATGGTGCCGTAGAGGATGACGGAGATGATGCCCATCACCTTCTGCGCGTCGTTCGTGCCGTGGCTGTAGCTGAAGATGGCGGCCGAGACGAGCTGGAGGCGGCGGAACCAGCGATCCACGCGCGCGGGCGTGTTCTTCCGCACCACCCACGCGGTCGCCACCATCATCGCCGAGCCGAGCACCATGCCGATGAGCGGCGAGAGCACGATGAACGCGGCGATCTTGAGGATGCCGGAGGGGATGAGGCCGGCGAACCCGAGCGGCGGCAGGCTGGCGCCGATCATGCCGCCGGCGAGCGCGTGCGAGGACGACGAGGGCAGCCCCCACCACCACGTCAGCAGGTTCCAGACGATCGCGCCCATGAGCGCGGCGAACACCACCATGAGCACGAGCGAGATCCCGCCCGCCTTGAGCTGCTCGAAGTGGACGATCCCCTTGCCCATGGTGGCGGCCACCTTCAGCTCCGCGCCCCACAGCACCGGCATGGCGGAGATGAAGTTGAAGAACGCCGCCCAGCCCACCGCGACGAGCGGCGAGAGCACCCGGGTCGAGACCACGGTCGCGATGGAGTTCGCGGCGTCGTGGAACCCGTTGATGAAGTCGAAGGCGAGCGCGACCAGGACGAGGAGGATGACGAGGATGAGCATGGCGGCGGACCGGGGCGCGGCGGGGAGGGAAGGGATCGTCTAGGCGTGCTCCAGCACCACGCCCTCGATCACGTTCGCCACGTCCTCGGCCCGGTCGGTCGCGGTCTCGATGAGATCGATGATCTCCTTCCACTTGATGACCGTGAGCGGGTCGTTCCCGCGCTTGAACAGCTTCGCCATGGTGGTCCGGGTGAGGTGATCGGCCTGGTTCTCGAGGACGTTCATCTCCTTGCAGGCCTCGAGGATGGTCTCCGGGTCCTTCTTCATGTTCCGGAGCCCCTTCACCGCCTCCTCCATCTTGAGGGCCTGGGCCACCAGCACGGCGGCGAGGTCGCGCGCCTCGGGGAGCACCTGGTCGATGTCGTAGAGGCCGAGGCGCTCGGCGGCCGCGTCGGCGAGGTCGAGCACGTCGTCGATGCGGGAGAGCAGCCGGTGGATCTCGGCCCGGTCGAACGGGGTGATGAACTGCGTGTGGAGCCGGGCGAAGGCGCGGTGGGTGATGTCGTCGGCCTTGTGCTCTACGTCCTTGATCGCCTGGCACTTTCTCGGGACGTCGGTGAAGTCCTCGAGCAGCTGCTTCAGGAGCTTCGCCCCCTCCACCACGGTCGCCGCCTGCGCCTCGAAGTCGGAGAAGAAGTCGTCCGACTTCGGCATCAGCTTCTCGAGCATCGTCATCGAGGGTCTCCCTGGGAGGGCAAGCGCGCGCACCATACCGATTCCGGCGGGGCAGTCAAACGACTCTGAACGCGCCGGATTCCACTGTCAGAGCGGGTCCATCTGGGGGTCAGGCGCCCGCCGCGGACCGACTTTCCTTCGCTCCGTCCCGGGTTTGTGGGACATTCCGCCACCTGCGAGGCTTGCCCACCTTCCCTGGTGGCGGCCATATTCCCCCTCCTGCGAGGGACGGCCGGGCAACCGGCCTCCCGCGGGCTGGAACGTCAACGGCACCCACGGGAAGGACCCGGGCACCGCATGCGGTTCGGCGCGAAGATCGGGCTCGTGCTCCTGGCGGTCGGGGTCCTCCCGGTCGCGCTGCTCGGGCTCGTCTCGTACACGGTGAGCCGCGACGAGCTGCAGCGCACCGTCGGCCGGATGCAGGTCCAGGCGGCCGAGGACCTGGCGCTGTTCACCGAGCGGTTCGTCGGGAACTCGGTGGAGAGCCTGCGCCTCGCGGTCTCGGCCATGCCGTTCGACGAGTTCTCGCGCGGCGAGCTGTCGGCCGTGCTCGACATCCCGTACCGGCAGCTCCCGTTCGTCTCGATCCTGGTGCTGGTGGACGACGCGAACACGCCGGTGGCCGGGCCGGTGTTCGAGCGGCGGCCGGAGCGCGACCCGGCGCTGGCCGGCCGCGAGCCGGTGGACGACCGCGACCTCGACCGCTTCGCCCGGCAGATCCCGCGCGCGCCCGCCAAGGCCGGCGCGACCACGATCTCGGCCCCGTACCGCGGCGAGCGCGGCCCGGCCCGCATCGCGGTGGCGCTCCGCATCGGCAAGGACCGCACGCTCGCGGCGGAGATCCTGCTCCGCGACGTGGAGCACCGCATCGCCGAGCTGTCCGGCGCCGGCGGGCTCGCGTACCTGGTGGACGGCCACGGCGAGCTCATCGCCGGGGTGCAGGCCGGGCCGCTCACCACCGAGGAGCGCCGGCTCTCCGAGGTCGGCTTCGGGAAGGGCCTCGCCTGGTCGCGGCTGGTGCGGCGGCAGGACGGCGAGCGCTGGCTGTCCGCGTTCGCGCCGCTCGGCTCGCTGGGCTGGGGCGCGGTGGTGGCCCAGCCCATGGCGGTCGCGTTCAGCGCGGCGGAGCGGCTGCGCTTCTACACGGTGGGCTGGTCCGGGGTGGCGCTCGTGCTGGCGCTGCTCGTCGGCGCGTTCCTGGCGCGGATGGTGACGCGGCCGGTGCAGCGGCTCTCGCGCGCCGCCGCCGCGATCGCGGCCGGCGACTACTCGGCCCCGGTGTCGGAGAAGGGCCGCGACGAGATCGCCGAGCTGGGGCGCGCCTTCGCCCGCATGACCGGGGAGCTGCGCCGGCGCGACGAGGAGATCCGCGGCTGGAACCGCGAGCTGCAGTCGCGCGTCGAGGAGCGCACCGCCGAGCTGAAGACCGCGCAGGACCAGATCCTGCGCACCCGCCGCCTGGCCGCGCTCGGATCCCTGGGGGCGGGCCTCGCGCACGAACTCAACAACCCCATGACCGCGATCGTGGGCTACCTCGCCATCCTGAAGCGCGAGCTGCCGGCGGGCAGCGCGCATGCGGAGATGATCGGGCGGGCCCAGGAGCAGACCGCGCGCGTCGCGCGGGTGGTGGAGGACCTGCGCAGCTTCGCCGACCAGGAGCGGTCCATGCAGGGCCGGCGCTTCTCGCTGGTGGGCCCGGTCCGCGCCGCGCTCGCGCTCTACGAGGACCGCCTCCGCGCCGCCGGCATCGAGCTCACCACCCGCTTCGACGAGCGGCTCCCCGACGCGCAGGGCGACCCGGTGCAGATCCAGCAGGTGGTGGCGCACCTGGTGGAGAACGCCATCAACGCCATGCCGCGCGGCGGCTCGCTGGAGGTCTCGCTCGGCACGGTGGACGGCGAGGCGCTGCGGCTCCGCATCGCCGACACCGGCAAGGGCATCCCGGTCACCATCCGGGAGCGGATCTTCGACCCGTTCTTCACCACCAAGGAGCACCCGGGCCGCGTCGGCCTGGGCCTGTCGGTGTCGCACAGCATCGTGGAGGCCCACCACGGGCGGATCGTGGTGGAGAGCGAGGAGGGGGCGGGGGCGGCCATCACGGTGCTGCTCCCGGCGGCCACGGCCGCGCACCTCGCCTGACGGAGCGCGCATGAAGAGGAAGCACGAGGATCCGCCCGGACTGGCGCTGCTCGACGCCGAGCTGCTCGCGCCCGCGCTGCTGCACGAGCTGCGGCAGCCGCTCATGGGCGCGGACGCGGCGGCCACGCTGCTCGAGCGCGCCGCCGGCCCGGCGCTGGCGCAGCAGGAGGCGTGGCGGATCCTGCGCGGCCAGCTCGCGCGCATGGGCGAGGTGGTGAACGGCTACGACGAGCTGTTCCGCGCCGGCGACGCCGAGCCGGTGCGCTTCGCGGTGGCGCCGGTGGTCGCGCGGGCGGTGGACCTGCTCGCGCTCCGCGTGCGCCCGCTCGGATCGCGCTTCGCGTTCACCCCCGCGGCGCGCCTGCCCGACGGCTTCGGGGCGCCCGGCGCGCTGGTGCACGCGGCGACGAACCTCATCGCCAACGCGCTCGACGCGGTGCATGGTGTCCCCCCGGGGCGGGTGGAGGTGCGGGTGCTCGAGGCGGCCGGCGACGGGATCGAGGTGCGCGTGTCGGACGCGGGCACGGGCATCCCGGCCGAGATCCGCGCGCACGTCTTCGAGCCGCGCTTCACCACCAAGCCGCCGGGGCACGGCACCGGCCTCGGGCTCCACATCTCGCGCCGGCTCATGAGCCGCTTCGGCGGCGCGGTGACGCTGGTGGACGCCGACGACCCGGCCCGGCTCCCCTGGGCGGTGACCGAGTTCTGCATCTCCATCCCGGCCGCGCCGGCGGAGGCGAGGCCGTGATCCGCGCGGCGCGCCTGGCCGCCTGGCTGGCGCTCGCCGCCGGGATGGCCGCGGCCATCGCGGGCGCGTTCCTGTCCGCGCGCCGGCACGCGGCGGCGCCGCCGGTCGAGGCCGAGCTCGCGGCGACGCCGGCGAGCCCGGCGGTCCTCACGGTCGCGGCGCCCTCGACGCCGGCCCCTTCGCCCGCGCCGGCCGCCGCCGCGCGCCGCCCCCCGCGGCCGGCCCCGGCCCCGGCCGCCCGCGCCGCCACCCCGGCGTCCGCCGCCGCGCCCGCGCCGGCCGCTGCTCCCGCGGCGGCCTCCGCGCCGTCCGCCGCCCCGGCCTCGGGGGCCGCCGCCGCGCCGGCGGCCGCGCCCCCGGCCGCGACCGCCGAGGCGTTCCGGGCCAAGGCGCGCCCGTCCGCCGAGGTGGCGCCGGGCGTCCTCGCGCGCGCCGCCGCGCGCCGCGCCCAGGAGCGGCCCGAGCCCGCCCCCGCGCCGGAGTGCCGTCCCGGCGCCGGGCCCGCGCCCGCCGGCCGCTGCCCGCCCGCCGCGGCCGGGCCGGCCACGATCGAGTCGCTCGAGATGGACTGGAATGCACCGCCGCCGCCGCCCTAGCCCCACCCGCGCCCTCGCGGCCATGGCGGTGCTGGCGGCGCTCGCGCCGGCCGGCGCCCCCGCGCTCGACGAGCCGGCGCCCGGCTCCGGGGGCGCGCTGCGCATCGTGGCCGATCCGCCGCGCCTGCTGCTCGGGCGGGACGGCGCGGCCGAGCTGCGCATCCACGCGCCCGCCGAGGTGGAGGAGCTCTCCCTGTCCACCAACGCCGGCCGGGTGGAGGGGCTCCGGCGCCTCGCCGGCGGCGGCTTCGCGGCGCGCTACCGCCCGCCCGCCGAGCGCTACCCGCAGGTCGCCATCGTGGCGGCCACCGGCCGGACCGCGCGCGGGCCGGTGGACGGGTGGGTGGCGCTGCCGCTCTCCGGGCAGGGCGACGCGCGGGTGCGCTCGAAGCCCGGCGAGGAGATCGTGCTGCGCATCGGCGACCGGACGTTCGGGCCGCGGCGCGCCGGGCCGGACGGGCTGGCGGTCATCCCGGTGGTGGTCCCGCCCGGCGTCCGCGAGGCGCACCACGGCTTCCGCCCGGTGGACCTGCACGTCCCGGAGACCTCGCTCGTGCACGCGGTGGCGGACCACGTCGCGGTGCACGCCGACCAGGCGGAGCACGTGCGCGTGCTCGCGTACGTGGTCGCGCCGCACGGGGCGGCGCGCCGCGGCGACGTGCCGGCGTTCGAGGCCTCGCGCGGCAGCGTGAGCGCGGTGGCGCGCGAGCCCGGCGCGTTCGAGGCGATCTGGACCCTGCCGCCGGGCGCGGTGGGCGAGGACCGGCTGGTGGTGCGCCTCCCCGGCTCGCCCGCGTCGCGCGCGGTGATCCGGCTCGACGCGATCGCCGGGCCGCCGGCCACGGTGGCGGTGGCGTTCGACCGCGAGGCGGTGGTGGCCGGCTCGGTCGAGGAGGTGGGCGTCACCGCCCGCGTGCTCGACGCCGCCGGCAACGCGGTGGACGCGCCGGTGGAGCTGGCGGCCCAGGGCGGCACGCTCTCCGCCCCGGCGCCGGCCGGCGTGGGCGCGGTCGCGGCGCGGCTGCGGGTCCGCCCCGGCTTCGGCGGCCGCGGCGAGGTGGTCATCACCGCCCGCGCGCCGGCCGCCGGGATCACGGGCTCGCGCGCGCTGCCGCTCCAGCCCGGCCCGCCCGCGCAGGCGCGCTTCTCGCCTCAGGACGCGGTGCTGCTCGCCGACGGCGGCCACGACGCGGCGCTCCGGGTGACGGTGCTCGATCGCTTCGACAACCCGGTGCGCGCGGTGCCGGCCGTCTCGGCGCGGCGCGGGTCGATCCTGGGCGTGGAGCCGGACGGCGCGGGAAGCTGGCGGGTGCGCTACCGCGCGCCGGCCGTCCCGGCCCGGACCGGCGAGACCGTGCTCGCCCAGGTGGGCCAGGCGCGGGCCACCGCCGAGCTCCTGCTGGTCCCGCCCCACGGGCCGGCGATCCACCCCACCGCGGGCGTCCTGTGGGACCTGCGCGGGCGCTTCACTGCCGCGAGCGCGGGGCTCGCGACGGAGCTGCCGGTCCGGGGCGTGTTGCCCCCCACGTACGTCCTCGCCTGGCGCCTGGAGGCCGGCGCGCTCGGCTTCGGCGATCACCGCGACCTCGCCGTCCCCGGCAGCCGGGGCGAGGCGGTGATGGTGCGGGCGGACGCGCCGGCGCGGGGGCTGACGCTCCTCGGCGGCGCCACGGTGCGGCGCGAGCTGCGCCGCGGGCCGGAGCTGTGGGGGAGCCTGGCCGCGGGCGCGCTGCTCGCCCGCGTCGATCCCGACGGTGCCCCCGCCGACTCCGGCACCGCCCCCGCGCTCCGCGCCACCCTGGGCGTGGGCTGGCCGTTCCGCTTCGCGACCCCATTCTTGGAGGCGTCGCTGCTGGCCGCCGGGCGCTCGCCGCTCGGCGCGCTCGCGGCGGCGGGCCTCTCGGCCGGGGTCCGCTTCGATCTCCCGGAGGCGACATGGCGACGATCCTCATCGTCGACGACGAGCCCGTGATCCTCGACGTGTTCCGGCGGTTCCTCGAGGGCGAGGGGCGCACCCTGCTCCTGGCCGGCTCGGCGCGCGAGGCGCTGGCCCGCGCGGCGGAGCCCGGCGACATCGACGTGGCGCTGGTGGACAAGAACCTGGGCGACGGCTCGGGCCTCGACGTCGCCCGGCAGCTCAAGGCGGCCAAGCCCGACGTCGAGGTCATCCTCGTCACCGGCTACGCCTCCCTCGACTCCGCCATCCAGGCGGTGCAGATCGGCGCGTTCGACTACGTGACGAAGCCGGTCTCCGACTACGACGCGCTCAACCTCAAGGTGGAGAACGCGGTCGAGAAGGTGCGGATGAAGCGCTCGCAGCGCGAGCTGGTGGCGCGGCTGGTGGAGAGCGAGGCGCTGCACCGCGGCGTGTTCGAGACCTCCTCCGACGCCATCCTGCTGGTGGACGCGGAGTCGGGCCGGCTGGAGGACGCGAACCCGGCCGCCGAGCGGCTCTACGGCCGCGACCGCGACGCGCTCCGCGACCTGCGCTACGCCGACCTGCTCGAGGAGGAAGGGGGCGAGGGCGGCCCGGCCGCCGGGATCCACGCCGCCCCGGGGCGGCACCGGCGCGCCGACGGGACCGCCTTCCCGGTGGAGGTGACGGTGGACGCGCTGCGCCTGCACGACCGCGGGCTGCGGGTGGTGTCGGTGCGCGACATGTCGGAGCGCGAGCGGGCCGAGGCGGAGCGCCGCGAGCTCGAGCAGAACCTGCGCCAGGCGCAGAAGATGGAGGCGGTGGGCCGGCTCGCCGGCGGCGTCGCCCACGACTTCTCCAACGTGCTCGCGGTGGTGCTCGGCTACTCCGAGCTGCTGGTCCGCGACCTCCCCGCCACCGACCCGCGCCTGCGCGAGTGCGCCGACGGGATCATCGAGGCGGCGCACCGCGCGGTGGGCGTCACCCGGCAGCTCCTCACGCTCTCGCGCAAGAAGCTGCTCCGGCCGGAGGTGCTGTCGCTCAACAAGGTGGTGCAGGACCTGGGCAAGCTCCTCGGCCGCGCCATCGGAGAGCGGATCGAGGTCACCACCGCGCTGCAGGAGCACCCGTGGCCGGTGCTCGCCGACGCCGACCAGCTGGCGCAGGTGCTGCTCAACCTGGCGGTGAACGCGCGCGACGCGATGCCGGACGGCGGGCCGCTCCACATCGCCACCGCGAACGTCGAGGTCCCGCAGGCGCTGCGCGAGCTCTCGCTGCCGGCCGGGCGCTACGTGACGCTCACGGTGCGCGACTCCGGCGTCGGCATGACCGAGGACGTGCGCGCGCGCATCTTCGAGCCGTTCTTCACCACCAAGGAGACCGGCACCGGGCTCGGGCTCGCCACCGTCTACGGCATCGTGCGGCAGGCCGGCGGCGCCATCCGGGTGGAGTCGCGCCCGGGCGCGGGCACGTCGTTCACCGTGTACCTGCCGGCCGCCGACGAGGCGGCGGCGCGGGTGGCGGTCTCGGTGCCGGCCGCGGCGCCGCGCGGGCTGGGCGAGACGGTGGTGCTCGCCGAGGACGAGGACGCGCTCCGGACGCTGCTCGGGCGCGTGCTCTCCGGCAGCGGCTACCAGGTCGTCTCCGGCCGGAACGGCGCCGAGGCGCTGGAGGCGGCGCGCGCCCGCGGCGGCCGCGTGGACGTGCTGCTCACCGACCTCGTCATGCCGCGCATGACCGGCGCGGAGCTGGCCGAGGCGCTCTCGCCGGGGCAGCCCGGGATGAAGGTGCTGTTCATGACCGGCCACACCGACGACGTGCTGGTGCAGGACCGGCTGGTGGACGGCGACGTGGAGCTCATCCAGAAGCCGTTCACCAGCGAGGCGCTGCTCGCGCACCTGCGCCGGCTGCTCGGGCCGCCGCGCGTGGCGGCGTGACCCTTCGACTCCGGACGGACCTCCGGTCCGTCCTACGCTCAGGGTGAGCGGAGAGTCGCGCTCATCCCGAGCGTAGCGCGGCCGCGAGGCCGCGCGGAGTCGAGGGACGCTCAGGGTGACCCTTCGACTCCGGACGGACCTCCGGTCCGTCCTACGCTCAGGGTGAGCGGAACGCGCTCATCCCGAGCGTAGCGCGGCCGCCAGGCCGCGCGGAGTCGAGGGAGCGGAGTCGAGGGAGCGGCCTTCGGACTACAACCCCGCCGGCTCCCCGTCCGGCGTGACGCCGCGGCGGCTCGCGCGCAGGCGGTAGCTGCGGCCCAGCGGCCGGTGCATCGGGTGGCCGCTCCGCGAGCGCATCTTCTCCAGCTCGCGCTTCACCAGCCGCTTCAGCCGCTCGGCGGCGTCGAGCAGGGCGGTGTGCAGGTCGTCCTGCACGCTCTCGACGTGCAGCGTCCGCGCGCCGGGCATCCGGAAGGAGAGCCGGCACTCCTGGTCCACGCCGCCCTTCTTCCGCCGCGCGTCGCCGAGGTGGACCGACAGCTCCGACGCGGAGTCGTCCTGGAGCCGGGCGAGCGGACGGGTCACGTGCTTGCGGAGGAACGCGCCCAGGTCGGGCGGGAGGGTGAGGTGATGGGAGTGGATGACGAGCTTCATGCCCTTCACGATGGGGCGCGCCGAGTGGGAGGGCACGCCGCCCGGTGGGCGGCGGGGATATGCTCGCCCGCCCCCGCGGCCGGCGCGCCGGCGGGGCACCGGGAGCGACCATGACCGAGCGGCTCTACCTCGACGATCCGGACCGGCTCACCTTCGAGGCGCGCGTGGTGGGCGTGCGCACGCTGGCCGGGCGTCCCGCCGTCGTGCTCGATCGCACCGCGTTCTACCCGGAGGGCGGCGGCCAGCCGGCGGACCGCGGGCGGCTCGGCGGCGCCGCGGTGGTGGACGTGCAGGAGGTGGACGGCGAGGTCCTGCACGCGCTCGAGGGCGCGCCGCCGGACGCCGGCGCGCCGGTGCCGGGCGAGGTGGACGCGGTCCGCCGCCGCGACCACCTCCAGCAGCACCACGGCCAGCACCTGCTCTCGGCCGCGTTCGAGGCCACCGCCGGCGCGCACACCGTCTCGTTCCACCTGGGCGCCGAGACCTGCACCATCGACCTCGACGCGGCGCCGGCCAGCCTGGGCGAGGAGCGGCTGCGCGCCGCCGAGGCGCGCGCGAACGACCTCGTGTTCCGCGACCTGCCGGTGACCGCGCGTGACTTCGCGCCGGCCGAGCTGGCCGCGCTGCCGCTGCGGAAGGCGCCGGAGAAGGGGGCGCGGATCGTGGTGGTGGGCGACCCCGCCCGCGGCGAGGTGGTGGACGCGTCGCCCTGCGGCGGCACGCACCCGCGCCGCACCGGCGCGGTGGGCGCGATCGCGGTGCTCGGGGCGCAGCGGTGGGGCGGCGGCACGCGCGTCGAGTTCGTGTGCGGCGCGCGGGCGGTGCGGGCGCTCGCCGAGGCCCGCGGGCGGCTCGCCGCCGCGGCCGCCTCGCTCCGCTGCGCGCCGGCGGAGGTGCCGGCTGCGACCGCGCGGCTCGCCGCCGAGTCGGCGCAGCGCCGCAAGGACCTCGACCGGCTCGCCGCCGCGCTCGCCGAGGGCGAGGCGGACCGGCTCGCGACGGCGCAGCCCGCCGGCGCGGTGCGCGCGGTGCTGGCGCCGCCCGCGCCGGGCGCGGCCGGTTACCTGCGCGCGGTGGCCTCGGGGCTGGCCGCGCGCGGCCGGGCGGCGTTCCTGGGCGCGGTGGAGGACGGGCGCGCGCACCTCGCGTTCGCGCGGCCGCGCGAGGCCGGGCCGGGCGCCCCGGGCGCGGTGCGCCTCGACATGGGCGCGCGGGTCCGCGAGGCGGCGGCGCGCCTGGGCGGCAAGGGCGGCGGCGCGCCGGACCTGGCGCAGGGCAGCGGCCCGGACGCGGCGGCGCTGGAGGAGGCGCTCGCGGCCGCAGCTCACGGTGCGTGAAGCGTCACCAGCGTCGCGCCCCAGCCGCCCGCGTCCTCGCCGGCGGGGCGGAACCCCTTCACCCGCGGGTCGCGCGCCAGCAGCGCCTCCACCGTGCGCCGCAGCGCCCCGATGCCCTTGCCGTGCACGATGCGCAGCTCGGTCAGCCCCGCCTCGCGGCAGGCGCCGATCCACTCCGGCACGAGCGTGCCCACCTCGGCGGGCCCGAACGCGTGCAGGTCGAGCGTGCCGTCGAGGGGGAGCGGCACCGGCTCCGGGAACGGGTCGTCGCGGTCGGACGGGGGATCGGGCGCTCGGGCCATGCGGACGGATGATACTGTCCGGCGATGCGCCGCGCCTCCCCGCCCGCCCTCGCCGCCCTGCTGGCCGCCGCGCTCCTCGCGGCGCCGGCGCGCGCCGCGGGCCCGCACCCGCTGCGCGGCGACGACCGCACCGACCTCGCGGTGACCGGCGCGGCCGCGGGCGTCTGGCTGCTGGGCGAGGTGCTGAAGCCGGAGCTGGCGCCGTCCGTGTGCCGCTTCTGCAAGGCGAACGCGCTCGACGTCTGGGCGCGCGACCGGCTGGTGCTCTCCGACGCCACGCTCGCCGCCCGCGGCTCGGACGTGCTCGCCTTCGCGCTCATGCCGGCCGCCGTCACCGCCCACCAGCTCCTCGCGGCGCGGGTCGCCGGCGACGGCGGGGAGGGCTGGCGCGACCTGCTCTACGTGGCCGAGGCGGCCTCGCTCTCGATGGCCGTGAACCAGGTGGTGAAGCTGGCGGTGGGGCGCCAGCGCCCGTTCGTCCGGTACGGGAACTGGGCCCCGGGGAGCCGCGAGGGCGACCCCGACGACAACCTGTCCTTCTACTCGGGCCACTCGGCGCTGGCGTTCTCGATCGCCTCCGCCGCCGGCACCGTCTCGACGCTGCGCGGGTACGGCAGCGCGCCGTGGGTCTGGGCGGTGGGGATGACGCTCGCCACCGGCGTCGGCTACCTGCGCATGGCCGGCGACAAGCACTGGCTCACCGACGTGGTGGTCGGCGCCGCGGTCGGCGGCGGGGTGGGCGCGGCGGTGCCGCTGCTCCTGCACGGCCGCGAGGATCGGCCGGCACCGGGCGGCGGCGCCTCGCCCGCGGGCGCGCGCGTCGTCCCGCTGCCCATGGGCGTGCTCGTGGTGTGGTGAGGCGCGGCTGCGCCGCGCGGAGAAGCCGTCAGGACGCGTCGGCCCGGCGTGCGCCGAGCCGCCGCGCCAAGAGCGCCCGGATCGTCTCCAGCTCGAACGGCTTGGGATCGAACGGGGCGTGCCGCCCCGCCCCGCCGGCAGAGCCGTCGGGGCCCCACCCCGGCTGCGCGGGGCCCTGACCTCGCGCGCCCGCATGCGCGGGCACGCGCGAGGTCCCCGCGGGCGCGGCTGCGCCGCGCGGAGAAGCCGTCAGGACGCGTCGGCCCGGCGTGCGCCGAGCCGCCGCGCCAAGAGCGCCCGGATCGTCTCCAGCTCGAACGGCTTCTCCACGCACTCCACCGGCTCCTGCTCGAGGAAGGTGCGGGCGGCGGGCGTGAAGGCGCCGCCGGTGAGGAAGACGACGCGGCGGGCCAGCTCCGGCGCGCGCTCGCGCAGCGCGCGGTACAGCTCCATCCCGGTCATCTCCGGCATGAGCAGGTCCGAGAGGACGAGGTCGAACCGCTCCCCCGCCGCGACCCGCGCCAGCGCGGCGCGCGCGCTCGGGGCGACCGTCACCTCGTGCTCGCCCTGCAGCGTCCGCTGGATGACCGTCCCCACCAGCGGCTCGTCGTCCACGACCAGGATCCGCCCCCGCACCCGCGCGGCCGGCGCGGCGCCCGGCCTCGCCGCGCCGGCGCCGTCCGGCCCGGACGCGGGCAGGATGACGCGGAACGCGGTGCCGCGGCCGAGCGCGCTCTCCACCTGGATCTCGCCGCCCATGGCCGAGACGATGCTCTGGCAGATCGAGAGCCCGAGCCCGGTGCCCACGCCCGGCGGCTTGGTGGTGAAGAACGGGTCGAAGATGCGGGGCAGGTGCTCCGGCGCGATGCCGGAGCCGCTGTCGGCCACCTCCACCGCCACCCGGTCGCCGGTCAGCGCGCGGGCGGAGACCCGGATCTGGTGCTCGTCGGCGTGGCCGTCCGGGATCGCCTGCGCGGCGTTCACGAGCAGGTTGAGGAACACCTGGCCGAGCCGCGCCTCGCAGCCCTGGACCGGCGGCACGTCGGCCACGTCGCGGACCAGCCGGGCCCGGTGCCGGATCTCGTTCCAGGCCACGCTCACGCAGGAGTCGAGCAGCGGCGGGAGCGACACCGGGCCGGCGCGGTCCTCGTCCGGCCGCGAGAACGTCTTCAGGTCGCGGACGATGACCCGCATCCGCTCCGCGCCGTCGCGCGCGTCGTGGACGGCGTCGAGGAGCGCGTTCGCGAGGTCCGGCTCGCGCGGGCTCCGCGCGGTGGCGAGGCGCGGCGCGAGCACCGTGAGCTGCTCGTCCACGTAGGAGAGGTTCGCGACCACGTAGGCGAGCGGGTTGTTCAGCTCGTGCGCCACGCCGGCGGCGAGCGTGCCCACCGACACCATCCGGTCGGCGAGCGCGAGGCGCGCGTGGAGCTGCTTGCGCTCGCTCACGTCGCGCAGCGCGACGAGGTGCCGGCCCGGCTGGATGTTCGGGACGCCGGTGAACTCGACCGAGCGCCGGAGCCCGCCGGCGTGCACCACCTCGGCCGCGCCGCTCACCCGCTCGCCCCGGAGCACGTCGGCGAGCGCCGGGACGCCCGGGCGCGGCGGCTCCGCGGCGAGCTCCGCCAGGCTGCGCCCGACCAGGCCGGCCCGCCCGCCGCCGAGCAGCGCGAGCGCGGCCGCGTTCGCGTCGCGGATCCGCCCCGACGCGTCCACGCACAGCATCGCGTCGAGCGCGGCGTCGAACACCGCGCGCATCTGCCGCTCGCGCTCCAGCACCTCGGCCTCGGCGAGGTCGCGCGCCAGGGCCGCCGCGAGCACGCCGGCGCTCGTCTCCAGGAACCGGAGCTCGTCGGCGTGGAAGATCCGCGGGTGCCGCACGTAGGCGCCGATCACGCCGAGCGGGCGCTCGCGCCCGGGCAGCGCCACCTCGGCGGAGGCCTCGACGCCGGGGAGGTCGAGCAGCGGCCGCCCGCCGCCGGGGCCGCCGGTGATTCGCGCGCCCGTGCCCGGCGGCGCGCCGGCCACCCGCGCGTCCGCGGCGCCGGGCGGGAGCCCCGCCGCGGCGCGCACCACCAGGTCGCCGGCCGGCTCCTCCGGCTCGAGGAAGGCGGTCGCGTCCGCGCCCAGCGCGTCGCGCGCGATGGCGCACGCGGCCTGGAGCAACGGCCCGGTCCCCTCGGCGTTCATGGCGAGCTCGGCGAGCGCGGCGACCGCCGCGTCGAGCGGCGCGCGCCCGCGAGACTCGCCCGCATCCGCAGGGACGGAACAACCTCCCCGGATCAGCTCGCGAACGTCGCCTCGCCCACTCATCGCAGCAGCAACCTCTCGGGGACGGCTCACCTGGGTGGCCATATACCCCGAACCCGCAGAACCCGTAAGGGTCCGTGGGTACGGCGGGGTGCGATGCGGGGGCGCGCGCTCAGGCCGGGCCGAGCAGCTCCAGCACGCGCTCGGGCGGCCGGGCCAGCACCGCGCGCGCGCCGGCCACCAGGATCGGCCGCTCCAGCATGCGCGGATGGGCGGCGAGCGCCTCGACCAGCTCGGCCTCCGGCGTGCGGTCCGACAGGCGCAGCACCTGGTACTCGTCCTCGTCGCGGCGGGCCACCGCGCGCGCGGGCAGGCCGAGCGCGCGGAGCAGCGCCGAGACCTCCTCCGTGGACGGGGGCTCCTCCAGCGGCCGCCGCAGCGCCGGCTCCACCCCGCGCTCGCGCAGCAGCGTGAGCGCGCGGCGGCTCGCCGGGCAGCGCGGATCGAACCAGAGGACGTACTCGCCGGACATCGCGCCGCCGACTATACGGGAGGCTTGGACCTCGCGCACCACCTCGACCGCCTCGCCGCGCTGCTCGCCGCCGAGCGCGACGAGGAGCGGGCCCGCTTCGCCGAGGCGAAGGGGCGCCTCTCGCTCGCCGAGCGCGAGGCGCGCGGGCTGGCCATCGCGGACGTGGAGGCGCAGGACGAGGGCGCGCTGGCCGGGCGGGCGCTGGTGACGTTCGGGCGCGGCGGGCGCCCGCTGCCGGGCGGGCGGATCGGCGCGGGGAGCCTGGTGTCGGTGGCGCAGCGCCGCGACACGCCGCCGGACGCGCCGCAGGGCGTGGTGGCGCGGCGCACGCGCACCACGGTGGCGGTGGCGTTCGACGAGCCGCCGCCGGACTGGGTCACCGACGGCCGGGTGGTGCTCGAGCTCGAGCCGTCGCCAGTCACGTGGGAGCGGCTCTCCGGCGGCCTGCGCCGCCTCCGCGACGATCGCGCCGGGAAGCGCTGGCACGCGGTGCTCGCGGGCGAGCCGGCCCGCTTCCTCCGCGCGCCCCGCGGCCCCGCGCTGGACGCGCCGCTCAACCCGGAGCAGCAGGCCGCGCTCGAGCTCGCCGACCGCGCCGAGGACCTCGCGCTCGTGCACGGGCCGCCCGGCACCGGCAAGACCACCGTGCTCGTGGAGGTGATCCGCCGCGCCGCCGCCCGCGGGGAAACCGTGCTCGCGGCCGCGCCCTCCAACCTGGCGGTGGACAACCTGGTGGAGCGGCTCGCCGCGGCGGGCCTCGCCTGCGTGCGGGTGGGCCACCCGGCGCGCGTGCTCCCGGGCCTGCTCGAGCACACGCTCGAGGCGCGGGTGGAGGCGCACGAGGCGGCGCGGATCGCGCAGGACCTCGTGGACCAGGCGCTCGCGCTGCGGCGCGACGCGCGCAAGCGGCGGAAGAAGCGCGGCCCGGGCCGGTTCAGCGCGTCGCGGGAGCAGGAGCGGGAGGCGCGGGCGCTGCTCGCCGAGGCGCGCCGGCTCGAGGCGCGGGCCGAGGCGGAGGTGCTGGAGCGGGCGCAGGTGGTGCTCGCCACGCTCACCTCGCTCGACGCGCCGGCGCTCGCCGGCCGCCGCTTCGCGCTCGCGGTGGTGGACGAGGCCACCCAGGCGGTCGAGCCGGCCGCGTACCTGGCGCTGCTGCGCGCCGACCGCGCCGTGCTGGCCGGCGACCACCTGCAGCTGCCGCCCACGGTGCTCTCCGCCGCGGCGCAGGCGGGCGGGCTGGGGGTGTCGCTGTTCGAGCGGCTGGTGGAGGCGCACGGCGACCGGGCGCGGGTGATGCTCGCCGAGCAGCACCGCATGAACGCGCGGATCATGGCGTTCCCCTCCGAGGCGCTCTACGGCGGCGCGCTCCGCGCCCACCCGGCCGCGGCCGGCCGCGCCATCGACGACGCGCCGCTCGAGCTGGTGGACACCTCCGGGCGCGGCTTCGAGGAGGAGACGCCGGAGGGCTCCGACTCGAAGCAGAACGCCGGCGAGGCGGAGCTGGCGGCGTCGGAGGTCCGGCGCCTGCTCGCGGCCGGGCTCGCCCCCGCGGACGTGGCGGTGATCTCGCCGTACGACGCGCAGGTGCAGCGGCTCCGGCAGCTCCTCGCCGACGAGCTGGAGGCGGGCCTCGAGGTGGACACGGTGGACGGCTTCCAGGGGCGCGAGAAGGAGGCGGTGGTGGTGTCGCTGGTGCGCTCCAACGAGGCGGGCGAGGTGGGCTTCCTCGCCGACGTGCGCCGCATGAACGTGGCGCTCACCCGCGCGCGCGCGAAGCTGGTGGTGGTGGGCGACGGCAGCACCGTGTCGCGCCACCCGTTCTACCGGAGCTTCCTCGAGCACGCCGAGCGCGCCGGCGCGTGGCGGAGCGCGTGGGAGCGGTGACGCCCGGGCCGGCTTTGCGCGCGCGGCGGCTCCGCGCGTAAGCTCCGCCTCCGCATGATCCGCAGCACGTTCCGGCTCGCGCCCGGCATCGGCCCCTACCTCGAGGGGAAGCTCTGGAACGCCGGCATCCGGCGCTGGGCCGACCTGCCCGCCGCGCCCGCGGTGGCGCTCTCGCCGAGGATCGACGCGCGGCTGCGCGACGCGGTGGCCCGCGCCGAGGCCGCGCTGGAGGCCGGCGACGCCGACGCGCTCGCCGCCATGATCCCGCGCAACGAGCGGTGGCGGCTCTACCCCGCGTTCGCCGGGGACGCCGCGTTCCTCGACGTCGAGACCGACGGCGAGCGGCTCACCTGCGTGGGCGTGCTGGACGCGTCCGGGCCGCGCCTGTTCCTGGACGGGCGCGATCTCGACGCGTTCCCGGAGGCGGCGCGCGGCTGGAAGGTGCTCGTCACCTACAACGGCCTCGCGTTCGACGAGCCGGTGCTCCGGCGCGCGTTCCCCGGCTGGCGCCCGCCGCGCGCGCACGTGGACCTCTGCCACCTCTGGCGCCGCCTCGGCCACGAGGGTGGCCTGAAGCGGCTGGAGGAGGAGACCGGCGTCGGCCGCCCGGCGCACCTCCACGGCCTCTCCGGCCTGGACGCGGTCCGGCTCTGGCGCGCCTGGCAGGAGCGGGGCGACGCCGACGCGCTCCGGCTGTTCGCCGAGTACAACCTGCACGACGCGGTCAACCTCCGGACGCTCATGGGCCTCGGCTACAACCGGCTGGTTGAGCGCCTGCGGCTCCCGGCCGCGCCGGTGCCGGTCTCGGAGCGCGGCGACGTCCGCTACGACCTGACGAAGCTGCTCCTGACGCTGTAGGGCCGGCCCGCGGTGATGCGCCCGGGCGGCCGTCGGGTGGGGCCGCCCGGGGCCGGCGGCGCGCGGCCGGCCGCACGCCCGGAGCCCGGCCGGACGACGAGCCTCGATCTCCCGGGCCTCCGCCGCTAGAATCCGCGGCCTCATGACCGAGCAGATCACCCCCGAGATCGTCGCGCAGCACGGCCTCAAGCCGGACGAGTACCAGCGCATCCTCGAGCACCTCGGGCGCGTGCCCACGCTCACCGAGCTGGGCGTGTTCTCGGTCATGTGGAGCGAGCACTGCTCCTACAAGTCGTCGCGCGTCCACCTGAAGACGTTCCCGACCAGCGGGCCGCGCGTGCTGCAGGGGCCGGGCGAGAACGCGGGCGTGGTGGACCTCGGCGACGGGCTCGCCGCCGCGTTCAAGATGGAGAGCCACAACCACCCGAGCTACATCGAGCCGTACCAGGGCGCGGCCACCGGCGTGGGCGGCATCCTCCGCGACGTGTTCACCATGGGCGCCCGCCCCATCGCCTCCCTGAACGCGCTCCGCTTCGGCGACCCGAGCCACCCGCGGACCGCCTACCTGCTGGAGGGCGTGGTGGCCGGCATCGGCGGCTACGGCAACTGCATGGGCGTGCCCACCGTGGGCGGCGAGGTGGCGTTCCACCCCTCGTACAACGGCAACTGCCTGGTGAACGCGTTCACGCTCGGCATCCTCCCGGCCGACAAGATCTTCCGCGGCACCGCCGCCGGCGTCGGCAACCCGGTGATGTACGTCGGCGCGAAGACCGGCCGCGACGGCATCCACGGCGCCACCATGGCCTCGGCCGAGTTCGACGCCTCCACCGAGGAGAAGCGCCCGACGGTGCAGGTCGGCGACCCGTTCATGGAGAAGCTGCTGCTCGAGGCGTGCCTCGAGCTGTTCCAGACCGACGCGGTGGTCGGCATCCAGGACATGGGCGCCGCCGGCCTCACCAGCTCGTCGGTGGAGATGGCCGGGCGCGGCGGGAACGGGCTCGACCTGTTCCTCGACAAGGTGCCGCTCCGCGAGGAGGGGATGACGCCCTACGAGATCCTCCTCTCCGAGTCGCAGGAGCGCATGCTGCTCGTGGCGGCCGAGGGCAAGGAGGAGCTGGTCCGGAGCATCTGCGAGAAGTGGGACCTCGACGTGGCGGTGATCGGGCGGGTGACCGCCAGCGGCCGCTGGCGCGCGCACTGGCGCGGCGAGGTGGTGGCCGACCTGCCGGTGGACCCGCTCACCGAGGGCGCGCCGAAGTACCACCGCCCCATGACCCCGCACCCGGCGCTGCCGGCGCTGCACGCGTTCGACCCGGCCACGCTGCCGGAGCCGTCCGACCTCGGCGCGGCGCTGCTCCGGCTGCTCGCCCGGCCCACCATCGCGTCGAAGGAGTGGGTCTACCGTCAGTACGACCACATGGTCCGGCTGGTCGGCGCGGTGCGGCCCGGCGGCGACGCCGCGGTGGTGCGGCTCGCGGTCTCGCACGAGAAGCACGCGCACAAGGGCATCGCGCTCTCGGTGGGCGTGAACGGCCGGTTCTGCTTCCTCGACCCGTACCTCGGCGCCATGCACGCGGTGGCCGAGTGCGCCCGCAACATCGCCTGCGTGGGCGGCGAGCCCATCGCCATCACCGACTGCCTGAACTTCGGCAACCCCGAGAAGCCGGAGATCATGTGGCAGTTCGCCGAGTGCGTGCGCGGCATCGGCGACGCCTGCCGCGCGTTCGGCACCCCGGTCGTCTCCGGCAACGTCTCGCTCTACAACGAGACCGAGGGCCAGGGCATCCTGCCCACGCCCACCGTCGGCATGGTGGGCCTGGTCGAGCCGGTGGAGCGCACCTGCCACTCCACGTTCCGGGCCGCCGGCGACGTCGTCGCGCTGGTGGGGAGCCTCCAGGGCGAGGTGGGCGGGTCCGAGTACCTGTCCGCGGAGCACGGCAAGGAGGCCGGCCGCCCGCCGGCGCTCGACCTCGCGCGCGAGAAGGCGGTGCAGGAGACGGTCCGCCGCGCCGTCCGCGCCGGCCTGCTCTCCTCGGCGCACGACTGCTCCGAGGGCGGCCTCGCGGTGGCGCTCGCCGAGAGCTGCATGATGCACGAGGTCCCCGCGGACGGCTCGACGCCGGCCTGGATCGGCTGCGCGGTGCGCATCCCCTTCCCGGTCCGCAAGGACTTCGTGCTGTTCGGCGAGGACGCGAGCCGCATCCTGGTGTCGCTGCCGAAGGAGAACGCCGCCCGGTTCGTGGAGCTGGCGCAGGAGTGCGGCGCGCCGGTCATCCGCCTCGGCGCGGTGGGCGGCGACCGGCTGGAGATCCAGGGCGCGCTCTCGGTGCCGGTCGAGGAGCTGGCGCGCGCGTGGCGCGACGGCATCCCCGCCGTCCTCCGCCGGGACGCGGCGCACGCCGGGGCGGCCGCGCCGGCCTAGCGCACGCCTGCGAGGGGCGCCGGCCGGCGCCCCCATCTCGTGGGCGGCGCACGCCCTCCACCTGGAGTAAGGACTGGACGCGCCCCATGGACACCGTCGAGCTCGCCTGCATCTTCGTCCGGGCCGAGGGGGACCGCCTGCTCGCGGCGGAGCGGCTCGTCCTCTCCCTGCCGCACGTGCTCGGCGAGGGGCTCGAGCGCTGCGGGCTCGCGTTCGCCTCGTCCACCCGGTTCCTGGCGGTGGCGGTCGCCGTCCGCGGCGGCGCCGCGCCGGAGGCGGCGCGGGCGCGCCTCGCGTTCTGGACCGCGCGCGCCGGCGGCCGGCTCCTCGCCCCCGCCCAGGCGCCCGACGCGGAGCGGGAGCGGCTCCGCGCGCAGGTGGACGCGTGCGACGTGGTCGCCGAGGGCATCCTCCCCGGCGACCTGCTCGAGGCCTCGGGGCGCTTCTTCGGCGAGGCCGGCGCGCCGGCGGGGCGCCACCGGAGCGCCGCCGCGCGCCCGGTGCTGTGCATGGACGTGGGCGGGCCCGGCTGGCAGGGCGTGCAGTGCGATCCCAAGGCCGGGACGCTGTTCGTGGCGGCGCCCATCGCGCCGCCGCCCGGCGACGTGCTCGCCCTCGCGCTCCGGCTCCCCGGGGTGGCGCGGCCGGTGGAGGCGCGCGCCACCGTGATGGACGTGCGGGGCCCCGCGCAGGCGCGGCCCGGCGCGCCGGCCGGCTACACGCTGCGCCTCGACGAGCCCCCGCCGGCCCTGCGCGATGCGCTCGCCCGCAAGGCGGCCGGCGCGAGCGAGGTCGGCGCCGGCACGCGCGCCACCGCCCGCTTCGCGGTGAGCGCCCCGGTCACGGTCGTCCCGCTGCCGCCGCCCGATCCCGCCGGGCAGGCGCGCATCGAGTACGCGACCGCGAGCGAGCTCGCCTCCGACTGGATCGAGAACCTCTCGCAGGGCGGCGCGTTCGTGCGCACCGCCCGGCCGGCCAAGGTGGGCGCGCAGCTCGTGCTCCGCCTCGCCCTGCCGAACGGCGTCGAGCTCTCCACGCCCGCCCGCGTGGTGTTCGCGAGCGCGAGCGGCATGGGGGTGCGGTTCACGCTCGACGCCGAGGCGGACGCGATCCTCTCCGCGGCGGTGGCGCAGCTCTCCGGCCGGCCGCGCCGCGCGCTGGTGGTGGACGACGACGCGCTGCTCCGCCGGATGCTCGCCGACGCGCTCGGCGGCCGCGGGTTCGAGGTGCTCACCGCGGCGGACGCGACCGAGGGGCTCCGCGTGCTGGCGGAGGAGGTGCTGGCGCTCGACCTCCTCGTCACCGACGTGCGCATGCCGGGCATGGACGGCGCCGAGCTGGTGCGCCGGATCCGCACCGTGGGCGGCGAGGCGGACCTCGCCATCGTGGCGGTCACCGGCCGGCTCGAGGAAGGGCTGGAGCCGCGGCTCGCGGACGCCGGCGCCGACGCGGTCCTGGACAAGGCGCTCGGGGTCGAGCGCATCGCCCAGGCCGCCGACGCGGTGGTGGAGCGCCGCCGGGCCGACCCCGGCGGCGCGCCCCGTTACTGACAGGTCCGCACGTAGCTGAAGGTCGCGCTTGGCGTGGTGGGGGAGTCCGCGCCGTCGGTCACCGAGAACGTCTGCGTGCTGGTCGCCTGCGTGGCGGTGCAGGTGGCGACCTCCGGGGCCACGGCCGTCGCGCCCTCGCACGCTCCGCCCTCGCACCGCACGCTCATCGGGGTCACGCCGGCGGAGAACGCCACCTGGACCGGATCGCCGTCCGGGTCCGAGACCTTCGGCGCCACCGCGTAGGTCCGGGCCGGGATGACCAGCGGGTACTGCACGCACACCGACCCCGACCAGCGGCAGCAGAGCGCGTCGTCCGGCGGGCGGGTGCAGGCGACGACCTGCGTGACCGTGGAGCTGGTGGCGGTGGGCAGGCCGTTGCCGATCGAGAGCTGCGCCGCGGGCAGCGCGGTCGCGGTCCAGGGATCGGCGATCGAGGGCGCGATCGTGTGCAGGCCGACGAAGGCCGCGAGGTCGGAAGGGGTCTGGTACGCGCCGCTGCACTCGACGATCACGGCGCCGTCGGACAGGAGCGTGAGCCGGTCGCAGGCCGCGTCGCCGGTGCCGCCGGTGGGCCAGATGGGGTCGCCGTCCGGATCCACCACGCGCCACAGCTCCTGCGTGGCGCGGTAGCGCCGGGCGATGGGGTCGAACGCGTGGAGGATCCCGAGCCCGCCGGACGGCGCCGACACCACCGCGGGCGGGCGGTTGCCCACGGTGACCGGCAGGTCGGCCCGCGCCGGCTCGCCGTTCGCGTCCGCGACCGTCACCACGATGGTGCGCTCCAGCCCCGCGCCGCCGGTGAGGTACGCCGCGTCGGCCGGCGAGGTGTACGGCACGGCCACGCGGAAGGTGAGCGCGGCGCCGAGGTCCTCGCCCTCGAAGACGCCCCCGTCGCCGTCGCCGGCGTGGTGCCACGTCACGGTGCGCGGCTCGAGCGGATCGCCGTCCGGGTCGGTCACCGAGATCGGGATCCGCCCGTCCGCGACGAGGCGCGGGCCCGCCGCGTCGTACGCGTGCGCCGCCTCGGGCGGCGGCGTGACGGCGATGGCCGGGGGGCGGTTGCCGACGCTCACCCGCGTGGCCGCGGCGCCGAGCACGCCCGCGTCGTCGGCGGCCTCGACCCGGAACACCCAGTCCCCCGAGATGGCGGCGCCGTCCGTCTCGATGGCCACCGCCGGCGCGGCGTCCTCCGGCCCGGGGGTGAAGGTCGCGCGGCGGTCGGCGCCGAGGGGGCGGCCGGCGGGCGGCTCCACGGTCCAGCGCCAGCGGACCGATCCCTGCGCGCCGGCTGCCGACAGCGTCGCCGACAGCGCCACCGGGCCGTCGGGGGCGCAGCGGAGCGGCTCGCCCTGGCACAGGTGCCCGAGCGCGACGTCCGGGCCGGCGGTGACCGGCGGCGTGCCGGCGTACGGCGCGACGTCCAGCTCGAGCCGGGCTGGCGCGCTCTCGAGCCCGAGCTGGTCGCGCACCACCAGCTCGACCGCGTAGCGGCCGGCGCACGCGAAGCGCACGCGCGCCAGCGGGCCGGTGCCGGCCACGGTGGGCGGCGCGCAGGGCGCGCCCACGGGCGCGATCGTCCAGGCGTGCGAGGCGACCGCGTCGCGCGGCGCGTCCGGATCGGCGCTCCCGCCGCCGTCCAGCTCGACGAGCGCGAACGCCTGCGGCGAGGCGGGCGGGGCGATGACCGCGACCGGCGGCGCGTTCGCGACGCAGGCGCCGCCCACGCAGCGCGCCGCCGCGCCGCAGCCGTCGTCGGCCTGGCACGCGCGCGGCGCGGCGCCGCCGCCCGAGCAGCCCGCTCCCGCTGCGATGACGAAGATGATGATCCCGAGCCGCTCCACGAACCCTGCGCTGCGCATCGGCCGTCCTCCTGGAAGGCGAAGTTCACGGATCGTACGGACGCACGATCCGGTTTCAAGCGGCGCGGTTGCACTGCGAGTGTCGTACCAGGGAGCAGATCCACCTTTCGCGAGTGATCCCGCAGCCCGGACGCCGGGTCGAGTCCGCGCCTCGGGTGGGCGGTCCGCGACGCGGACCCTGCGGCGCGCCCAAGCCGGGGTGGGTCACGCGGATCCACACGCGTCGGGGACGCTGCACGCCGCTTGCAGCGGGCGACGCAGCTGTGCTGATAGTGCGGGGCGCACTCAGCGTGATGGATCGTGCGGAGGTGACGATGGCGCTTTCGGGCGTGATGGGCATGGTGATCGCGGCGGCGGTCGCCTCGGGCGGAGAGCGCCTGCTGCTGTGCCGGCCGGTGGTGGACGGCGATCCGGCGCTGGCCCGGGCCGAGGCCGTCGGCGAGGCTGCGCGCGCGCGGCCGGGGCGCTGGCTCGACTACGGCGTCGCCTGCGACGGCGCGCCGGAGGGCGCGCGCGCCGCGCGGCGGGCCGGGCTCGCGCACGCGGTGGTGGCGCGCGCCGAGGGCCGCTCGGACGGGAGCCGCTTCCTGCTGGTGCTGACCGACGCCACCACCGAGGAGGCGCGCGCGCAGCGCATGGTGGAGGTGCCGCCGGGCAAGGACGCGGTGAGGCCGCTGCGGACCGCGCTGGACGGGCTGTTCCGGGCGCTGCCGCCCGAGCCGGGACCGGGCGCGGGGCGGATCGCGGCCTGGAGCCTGGCCGGCGCGGGGGCGGCGTCCGTGATCGCCGGGGTGGCGCTGGCGGTCTCCGCGTCGAGCGCGGCGGACCGGGCCGACGGCGCCGGCGATCCGGCCGCGTACACGCGGGCACGCGCCGACTGGCGCAGCCGCCGCCGGTGGAGCGCGGCGGCCCTCGGGGCCGGCGGCGCGGCGCTCGCGGCCGGGCTCACCTGGCGATTCGCCTTCTAGGAGGAGCGACATGAACCGGATGCTGGCGCTGGCGGCGGTGCTCGCCGTGGGGTGCAGTGGCGTGAAGGACGATCGGCAGGGCTGCGCGCGCAGCGCCGACTGCCCGGCGGGCGAGACCTGCGCGTCCACGCCGGACGGCGCGGTCTGCTGGCCCGACGCGCAGCCGCCCGCCGTGAGCGGCGTGGCGGTGACCTGCGGTCCGCCCTGCCTGCGCGACGGGACGCTGCGCGTGGAGGCCACGGTCGCCGACGACCGCGAGGTGGGCGAGGTCGCGGTGGCGCTCGACCTCGACCCGTCGCGCGCGGTGCCGATGGCCCGCGCCGGCGGCCGCTGGGTGGCCCAGGTGCCGCTCGAGGGCTACGCGTTCCCCGCGTTCGAGCGTGCCGTGGTCGCGACGGTGACGGCGCGCGACGGGGCGAGGAACGCAAGCATCCCCGTGGATGCCCCGGCGCAGACCGTGACGAGGCTCCGCTGGGCCCAGGCGGCAGATAGCGGAGCGACGGTGGCGCTCAGCTCTCCCGCCGTCGACGCCGGAACCGTCATCCTCGGAGGCAGCAACGGGAAGGTCTATCGATTCGACGCATCGGGCTTGCCTGTGGGCGAGCCCGTGCAACTGACGGGAGGGGCGGCGGGGACGCCTGCGGTGACGGGGACCGATACCTGGGTCGGAACACAGGGCGGATCCCTGTACATGATCGACGCCAACGGTCAGGCGACGTCGGCGTCGTGTTCGCCCGGCGAACCGTTGGCCGGCCCACCTACGGTCACGGGTGATTGGGTTGTGGTCGCGTCCCAGGCGGCCCTGCTGTTGGTCACTAACGAGACCGGATTCTGCGATCAGACGAGCGTGTTCGGCCCCGTCAGCGTGCCCACTGCGGCATCAGGAGGGTTCGTGTTCGCTGCATCATCGGGAACCCTTCTCAAATATTCGCTGCCGTCCAATGGCGTCTTGCGCACTGAGTGGGGAACGGTCGGCACGCCTGTACCTCCAGTTGTCGGCGACGCTGTTTCCGGCCCCATGGCTATCGACGACGCCGATGCGATCTGGACCGTGGCCCAGAACGGCAACCTGAACCGCACGACGATGGACGCGGCCACCGCCACCGTTGGAACGGTGGCGCTCGGAAGCTCCGGCCCGATCGTCCTGTCCGACGGCAGCGTCGTGGTCGGCAGCGGCGCCGGGATGCTCCAGCGCTTCTCCACGGCCGCCGCCCCGCCATGGACCGAAAGCGAGCCGCTGAACGGCGTGCCGGCCGTCCCGCTCGCGCTCGCCGGCGAGCGGCCGGCGCTCCTCGTCCCGACCTCGACCGGCCGGCTCTACGCCGTGAACGCCGGCGACGGCAAGATCGCCTGGAGCGTGAAGCTGTCCGCCACCGGCCAGGCCCTCCAGCCCGCCAACGTCCACGGCACGCCCGGCGCGGCCACCTCCACCGCCTACGTGGCCGGGGCCGACGGCAAGCTCTACGCGGTGATCGTGGACGGGCAGCTCGACCGCGCCGCGCCGTGGCCCAAGGCGTTCCACGACCCGCGCAACACCGGCAACGCGGGGGCGTTGCCGTGAGGCGCGCGCTCGTCGCCGCCGCCTGCGCGCTGGCCACCTCCGGCGCCGGCGCGGTGGAGCGGCTCGGGGTGATGGCGGTGGCCGACCCGCCGGCCGGGCCCGACGCCGAGCTCACCGAGCTCGCGCACCAGCTCCGCGCCGCGTGCCGCGACCGGGTCGGCGGGGTGGAGGAGGTGGCCACCATGCGGCGGCGGCTGCTCGGCCAGGGCTCCGACGCGACGCTCTCCGAGCTGGACCGCGCCTACGGCGGCGCGCTGGCGGTGTACCAGAACGGCGAGTTCGACAGCTCGGTCCGCACCCTGCGGGCCATCGTGGACGACCTGGAGGCGCTGCCCGAGGGCGAGGAGGCGTACTTCCAGTGGAAGCGCGCCATGCTCCGGCTGGCCCACGCCTCGCTCAGCCTGGGGCAGGAGCGCGAGATGGAGCGCGCCTTCCTCGCGCTCGCCCGCACCGACCCCGCGCTGCAGCCGGATCCGGACCAGTACTCGCCCGGCTTCCGCCGCCGCTTCGAGGAGGTGAAGGCGCGGGTGCGCGCGCTGCCGCGGCGCCGCCTGCACGTCGCGTCGGAGGGGCGGTCCGGCACCGTCTACGTGAACGGCCGCGCCATGGGCACGACGCCCGTGACGCTGACGCTGCCGGCGGGGAGCTACCGCGTCGGCGGCGGCGCGGGCGCGCTGCGGGTGCCGAGCTTCACCGTGGACCTCGAGCCGGAGGACCGGAGCGTGGTGCTGGACTTCGCGCTGGCGGAGGCGCTGCGCGTGAACGCCGGCCCGGGGCTGGCGCTCGCGCCGGAGGCGCGCGGTTACGGCATCGTGCGCGCCGGCGCCTGGCTCGGCGTCGATCGCCTGCTGACGGTGAGCCGCGCGCAGGAGGGCCAGGCGCAGTTCCTGGTCGGCTCGATCTTCGACGTGCGCCGGGGCGCGCTGCTGCGCGAGGGCAGCGTGCGGCTGGTGGCCGGGGGCCTGCCGTCCGTGCAGGTCGGCGCGCTCGCGTCGTTCCTGCTCACCGGCCAGTCCTCGCGCGACGTGCAGAACCTGACGCAGCAGGGGCCGCGCGAGATCCGGCCGCCCCTGCCGCCCGTCGCCGAGGCGCCGCCCGTTCCGGCGGCGCCGCCGCCGGTCGCGCCGGCCGTCGCGCCGATCCCGGCGGCCGCGCCGCCGCCCGCGCCCGGGACCCAGACCCCCGCGCCACCCGCGCCCGTGGCCGCAGCGCCCGCCGTGGCGGCCGCCAGCGTGCCCGCGCCGGTGCGGTCGATCCTCGCCCCCGCCCCCCGCGCGGCGGCGCTGCCGGCGCCGGATCCGGCGGGTCGGGGCCTGGCGAAGGGCGCGCGGCCCGGCGCGGGGCCCGGCTGGATGCGCCCGGCGGCCATCGGCTCGGGCGCGCTCGCGCTCGGCCTGGCGGCGGTCGCCGTGCAGCAGGGGCTCGCCGCCTCCGGCCGCTACGCGGACGCGCGGGACATGCTCGGCCCCGACGGCCAGCTCCTGGCCGGCTCGGATCCGGGCCGCTACCGCGACCTCCGCGGCAGCGGGGACACCGCCCGGCGCAACGCGTTCGTGTCCGCCGGCGTCGCCGCGGCGTTCGCGGCCACCGCCGGCGTGCTGGGCTGGCTGTCGTGGGACGGGGACCGCGACGCCGATGCCGGTGGAGGGCTGGCGGTGCGCTTCTGAGGTCCCGAACCCACCGTCGGTCCCAAGCGGGTCCCCGCGTCGAGCCCGGCGCGGGGGTAAACAATCGGCTACCCACCTCGGAGCCGAGAACCGGATGCGCTACACGAAGATCTTCATCGTCCGCTGGGCCGACTGCGACGCGAACGGCCACATGCGCAACACCGCCTACAGCGAGTACGCCATCGACACGCGCATGAGCTGGCTCGCCGACCAGGGCTGGCCGTTCTCGCGCTTCGAGGAGCTCGGGATCGGCCCGGTGCTCCTGCGGGAGGAGATCGACTACGTCCGCGAGCTGCGCCTGGGCGACTCGGTCGAGGTGGACCTGACCGGCCTCGGGCTCTCCTCGGACGGCGCGCGCTGGAAGCTCGCGCACGAGTTCTGGCGGCCGGGCGGGAAGACGGCGGCGCGCATCGTGCTGAGCGGCGCGTGGATGGGCATGGAGTCGCGCCGGCTGGTGGTGCCGCCGGACGGGCTCACCGAGGCGATGCGGAAGGTCCCGCAAGGCCCGACGTGGGAGGAGCTGGCGCCGCTGAAGCCGCGCGAGTAGGCGGGGTCAGCGGCGGCCGGCCGCCGCCGGGGTGCGTCCAGCGCCCGCCGCGCCGCCGGGCGCGCGCTCCGGCGCGGCGCCGCGCACCGCCGCCGCCGCGGCCGCCACCGCCGGCTCGAGCCGCGCCGCGAGCGACGGGCCGTAGTACGTCCGCGGCGTCTCCCCGCGCTCCGCGGCCATCATCCGCGGGGTCTCCACGTAGCCGACGTAGCCGTTCACGAGCGAGACGATCTGCGCGCCCGGCCCGGCCGCGCGGCGCCAGTCCCCGGCGACCTCGGAGACCGGCTCGCCGGGCACCGCCACCAGCACGAGCCCGCCGAGCCGCAGCGCCTCCACGTCGGCGCGCGCCGGCATGGTGTCCCAGGACGCGTTGCTCGCGGCGCGGCGCAGGAGCGGCGGGACGGCCCCGGGATCCGGCGCGGGCAGCGGCACCTCGGCGGTGGCGAACGCGATCGCGGGCGCGGGGTCCGGCGCGGACCAGGCGAGCCCGTCCACCGCGCGCGCGAACGCGTCGCCGTAGCGATCGGTGGGCGTGCCCTCCGGACCCTTCACCGGCGTCGCCGCCTGATCGCCGAGCGCGCCCTGGAAGAAGAGCCGCACGCCGCGGCCGCCGCCGGCGAGGTAGCGGCCCGGCCAGTCGCCCGAGATGAGGAGGTTGGCGCGGCCGAGCGTGGTCGGGTGCGCGGCGAAGATCGCCACCTCGGAGACCGGCGTGCCGTCCGGCCGGTCGATCCGCACCACGGTGAGGCGGGCCTCGACCGGCCCCTCGGTCCGGTTGTACGCGAGCTCCTCGGCCCGCCCCTCGCCCACCGAGAGCCGCGCCGGGCCGGCGGCCGCCGCCGCGGCGCGGATGGCCTCGGCGATCCCCCCGGCGATGCGGTCGCGGAGGACCGGGTCGAACGGGCCGGTGGCGATGTGCTCGCCGAAGAGGTGATCCCAGTAGCCGCCGGGCCCGGAGTGCGTGTGCGTCGCGCCGACGAGCAGCCCGTCGAGCGGGACGTCGCCCAGCCGCGCGCGCACCGCCACCTCGAGCGCCTCGGGGACGAGCAGGATCTCCGCGGACGCGAGCGCGAAGCGGCACTCGCCGGCCGAGAGGACGAGCGCGCGGGCGCCCACCGGATCGCGGACCCCCTCGCTCCGGTACCGGAGCCGGGCGAAGCCGCCGATGGGCACGCCGGCCGGCAGCTCGAACGTCGCCGCGGCGGCGCCCGCGGACAGCGGACCCTGGCAGCGGCGCACGGCGGTGACGCGCGGCGCCTCCGCGGGACGCTCGCCGTGCCACGGGAGGGAGGCGACGGCGAGGATCGCGGCGGGAATTCCCAGGAGGAACGCGGCCGCGAGGAGGAGTCGTCTGGCGGGAGGCATTTTCAAGCGTGGATCGTTATACTCCCGCGCCTCATGGGGTACGACGCCGTCTACGACAAGCTGAAGGACGAGTGCGGCGTCTTCGGGATCTGGGCGGTGGGCCAGTCCGAAGAGGCCGCCAACTTCACCTACCTCGGCCTGCACGCGCTGCAGCACCGCGGGCAGGAATCCGCGGGGATCGTCTCGAGCGACGGCGAGACGCTCCACACCCACCGCGACATGGGCCTCGTCGCGGACATCTTCGACGCGGGCGTCCTCTCCACCCTCAAGGGCGGGGCCGCCATCGGCCACGTCCGCTACTCGACGACCGGCGCCTCGCACCTCAAGAACGCCCAGCCGCTCGCGGTGCAGTACGCCGGCGGCCCGGTGGCGCTCGCGCACAACGGCAACCTGGTGAACGCCGAGGCGCTGCGCGCGGAGCTGGAGGCGCAGGGGTCGATCTTCACCGCCTCCACCGACTCCGAGGTGATCGTCCACCTCATCGCCCGCGCCCGGGCGTCCGGCGCGCCGGGCTCGGCCGAGCAGCTGGTCGGCGCGGTCCGGCAGGCGCTGGGGCGGGTCTCGGGCGCGTACTCGATCCTGTTCCTCACCCCCAAGGTGATGGTGGGCGCGCGCGACCCGATGGGCTTCCGCCCGCTCGTGCTCGGGCGGCTGAAGGGGAGCTGGGTGCTCGCGAGCGAGACCACCGCGCTCGACCTCATCGAGGCCGAGTACGTGCGCGAGGTCGAGCCGGGCGAGCTCGTCATCGTGGACGGGAGCGGGCTGCGCAGCGAGCGGCTCTTCCCGGACGAGCGCCCGCCGGCGCGGCTCGGGCGCTGCGTGTTCGAGCACATCTACTTCGCGCGGCCGGACACGGTGCTGTTCGGCCGGTCGGTGTACGCGGTCCGCCACGGCTTCGGCCGGCAGCTCGCGCGCGAGCACGCGGTCAACGCCGACCTGGTGATCCCGGTCCCGGACTCCGGCGTCCCCGCCGCCATCGGCTACGCCGAGGAGAGCGGCATCCCGTTCGCGATGGGGCTGGTCCGGTCGCACTACGTCGGCCGCACCTTCATCGAGCCGCAGCAGTCGATCCGCCACTTCGGCGTGAAGCTGAAGCTGAACGCGCTGAAGGACGTGCTGAGCGGCAAGCGGGTGGTGGTGGTGGACGACTCGGTGGTGCGCGGCACCACCAGCCGGAAGATCGTGAAGATGCTGCGGTCGGCGGGGGCGCGCGAGGTGCACCTGCGCATCAGCTCGCCCCCCACCGCCTGGCCCTGCTACTACGGCATCGACACGCCGTCGCGGCAGGAGCTGGTCGCGAGCACGCACTCCATCGAGGAGATCGCGACCTACGTCACCGCCGACACGCTCGGCTACCTCTCGCTCGAGGGCATGTACGCGTCCATGGGCGAGGAGCGGACCGGGTTCTGCGACGCGTGCTTCACCGGCGACTACCTGGTCCAGTTCCCGAAGCGCACCGCGCCGCCGCCGCTCCGGCTGGTCGGCCAGTAGCCCCTCAGCTCCAGCGCGCGAGCCGCGCCGCCATGGCCGCGATCTCGCGGTCCGCCGGCGCGTGCGCGCGCGCCTCCTCGAAGCGGCGGAGCGCGAGCGCGGTCCGCCCGGCCGCGAGGTGCTCCATGCCCTCGTCGAACAGCCGCTGCGCGGTCGAGGGGCGGGCCAGGGGCGGCACGCCGGCGGCCGCCTCGGCCGCCGCGAGCGCCGCGCGCCAGGGCTCCGGGCCGGGCGACCCCGCGGCCTCGAGCACCAGGAGCCGCCGCGTCACCAGGCCGAACAGCGCCCCGACGGTCCGCTCCGAGGGCGCGCCGCCCAGCGACGCGAGCAGGCCGCCCACCCGGACCCCGGATCCCACCCGCCGCAGCACCGCCAGCTCGTCCGGCGTGAAGCCCAGCGCCGACGGCGGCGGCGCGCCGAGGTAGACGCGCGCCGCGAGCGGGAGCCGGTCCGGCGTGCGCCGGGCCGCGGCCGAGACGGCCGGGTCGGCGACGGCCAGCGCCTGGAACCAGGCGCGGTGCGAGGGCGTGCCCTCGAACGCGAGCCCGAGGCGCCCCGGCGCGCTCGGGCGGGACCACACCACCCGCGCGGCGGTGCGCACCTCGACGCGGAGCGCCGGCAGCGCGAGCGTCACCCGGAGCGAGCGCCCCGGCGCCACGCGCCGCCCCGAGACGAGCTGGCACCCGCCCGGCCCGAGGTCGGCGGTCTCGGCCGACCAGCGCCAGAGCCGCTGGCGCACCCGCACCTGGCAGCGCGCGGGCACGCGCGGCGAGGCGCGCGGGTTCAGGATGACGGCGTCTGGGCTCACGGGCGTCCGCGGGAAGAACGCGCACCATCAACGACGAACCCCGCCAGGCCGCAACGCTCATGACGGGGCCCTGGCCGTTGGGACGGGGTTGCGGCGCGACTCGAAGCCGGGGGGCTCGCGTTTGGCACCGCTCGCCCTGAGCCTGTCGAAGGGCGGGCGGAAATGGTCCACGCCACTCGAAGCCGGGGGGCCGTGGGTGCGGGTCCTCGTGGGCGCTCCCGCCCTCGCCCGCTCTCGCGACGTGGAGAAGGAATGCTCGGCGCGGGACTTCGGTCGGAGGACGCGCGCGGACGGCGCTCGACGCAGCTGGGCGCGCTCGCAAACTCGGCCGCACGTATCGCTGACGCGACGTGCGGCCTCAGACATGCTCGCCGCGCACGCCGGCTGGACACGCGCGCGAGAGGTGGTCGTCGCGGGCTGCGCCTGCGCTGACAGTCGCGGTCGCGGGCGAGGGCGTACGCGCTGCGGACGGGGGACCGTACTGGCGGCTTCGAGGTGTTCGGGGGCACTGCGCGAGAAATTCCTTGCCCCACGCCTCCCATCCACGTCAGGCCGCCACGGAGGCGATCCGGGCATTCGCGCCGGAGCGGAGCGCAGCGAGCCCTCGGAACGTCTCCAGTATCTTAGACCTGCACCGCCGGGGACAGCCGCTGCGAAGGGACCGGCGCAGCCGGCGCCGGCCCTGAACGCGCGGCTGGCCCGCACGGTGCGTCGGCTTCCACGATCCCACTGAACCGGTTCCGGCCAGCCATCCACGTCGCGGGCCTTGCGGAGCGAGCACCGCCGCGAACGCCCGGACCGCCGACCTAGCGGCCCGTGCCAGGACAGGGCCCGCTGGAAGAGGTCCCGCAAGATGCGAGGCCCCGCTGGAAGCTCGCTGGACGCGGGCCCCGCTGGACGAGGCCCCGCTCGCCGGCGTTTCCGAATCCCGCCCGCGCGTCTAGAGTCGAGGGCATGCGCACGCTGGACGGGCCCCGGGTGGCGGACGGCGAGGTGCTGGTGTACCGGCTGTTCGACGTGGCGGACGCGGTGGACCTCGTCGCGGCCGAGCGCGCCGCGTCCGCGCCGGCGGGCCGGCTGCGGCTGGAGGGCGCCCAGTCCGCCTCCGCGCTCGAGTTCCCGCGGCCGCCCTTGCAGCTCGCGCTCGGGCCGCGCGACCTCCCGCTGGGCGACGGGACGCGGCCGGCCGAGGCGAGCGCGCACGTGTTCGACTACGGCGTGGTCTCGATCCGCTACCGCCTGCCCATCGCGCCCGGCACGAGCCTGGGCGCGATGGTGCCGCTCGCCGAGGCGCTGTTCGTGGAGCCGTCGCCCGCGCTCGACGCGGCGGCGCGCCGCGAGGCGGACGCGGTGGCGCGCGCGCTCGGATCGGCCCTGGAGCGCCCGCACGCGTGGGAGGGGCTGGAGAGCTACCAGGTGTTCCTGGTGCGCCGCTTCGAGGAGGGGTCGATCCCGGCGAACGACCTCCTCTCGGGGGGGCACGTGCCGGAGCTGCTGCTCGGCGAGACCAGCGCCGTGCCGCTCTCGGCGGCGGAGCGGCAGGAGGTCCTGTCCCACCGGTTCTCCTACCTGCAGGACGACCTGGCGGTGGTGCACTGGAACAGCGCCTTCGTCTCGGAGCCTTCGGGGGTGGAGGACATCCCGGACCTGCTCGAGTTCGCGACCGCCCACCTGCTCGAGCTGCGCTACTACGACGCGCTCCTCGACACCGAGCTGCACCGCATCTACGACGAGATCGAGGCGGGGGGCAGCCCGGTCGCGAACGTGTTCACGCGCCGGTACCGCAAGCTCCAGCGGCGCACCGCCGCGCTCCTGCTCGAGCTCTCGGAAATGATCGAAAGGCTGGAAAACGCGGTGAAAATCGTGGGGGACCTCTACCTGGCGCGCCTGTACCAGTCGGCGGTCCGGCGCTTCCGCCTGCCCGCGTGGCAGGAGTCGGTCCTGCGCAAGCAACGGCTCCTCGCGGAGGTGAACGACCTCATCGGCGACGCCGCCGACACCAGCCGGTCGGAGCTGCTCGAGCTCGCCATCATCCTCCTCATCGTCTTCGAGATCGTGGCCGCCCTCACATGACTCCCGGTGCTCCCTCCCGCCCGCCTTCCGGGCGGGGGGCGGCGCCCCGGGATCGTCACGATCGGCCCATTTTCCAGGCGATCCGCGCCGCGATGAAGTTGACGTGTGGATCCGGAAGCGATATCTCCGAAGCCATTCGCCGCCTCGAAAACCTTGCGGCGGTGCGAACGGAGGGATCCCCTACATGACGCAGGCTCAGTTCTTCCAGGCGGTGGCCGAGGGCTCGCAGGTCTCGAAGGCGCAGGTGCGCGCGGTGTTCGAGGCGGTCGAGGAGGTGGTGACGAAGCGGCTGAAGGCCGAGGGGAAGATCCCGCTCGGCGGGCTCGGGGCGGTCAAGCTCGTGGACCGCAAGGCCCGCATCGGCCGCAACCCGGCCACGGGCGAGCAGATCAAGATCCCGGCCCGCACCGCCATCAAGCTCACGCCCGCCAAGGCGCTGAAGGACATCTTCAACAAGAAGGCCAAGAAGTAGCCTTCCGGCACACCGATGCAACCGCGCCCGCCGGAGCCTTCCGGCGGGCGTTTCCTTTTGGTGAATCGCCCGTCCGTGAACGCGCTCGAGGAGCCCGCCATGCCGATCTCCGTCGTCCCCGCCGACACCGAGCCGCTGCGCCGGCTCGCCCTCGCGCTCCGCGACGAGGTCTTCGTGGCGGAGCAGGGCGTGCCGATCGAGCTCGAGCACGACGCCGAGGACGCGACCGCGTTCCACGTGGTCGCGCTCGACGCGGGCCGCTGCGTCGGCACCGGGCGGCTGGTGCGGCAGGAGGGCGGGGTGGGGCGCGTGGGCCGCATGGCGGTCGCGCGCGACCGGCGCCGCGACGGCGTGGGCGGCCTGGTGCTCCAGGCGCTCGAGGCGCGGGCGCGCACCGAGGGGCTCGCCGAGATCGAGCTGCACGCGCAGCGCTACGTGGAGGCGTTCTACCGGCGCCACGGCTACGTCCCCGAGGGCGCGCCGTTCCAGGAGGCCGGGATCGAGCACGTGGTGATGCGCAAGCGGCTGTGACGGTCCCTCGACTCCGCGCGGCCTGACGAGCCCGGCGCTCCTGAGCGTAAGCTCGCCGGAGTCGAAGGGTCACCCTGAGCGTCCCTCGACTCCGCGCGGCCCAAGGGCCGCGCTACGCTCGGGATGAGCGCGCTCGCAGCGCTCACCCTGAGCGTAGGCGTGCCGCAGGCACGCCGGAGTCGAAGGGTCGGGATGAGCGGGCGGAGCCGGAAGCGCGAGCGCTAGCCGCGCACGTGCAGCAGCGTGCGGACGGTGCTCATCACGTCCACGAACTGCACCGGCTTCTGCAGGTACACGTCCACGCCCAGGTCGATGGCGCGGGTGCGCGCGTCGGCGGCGCCTGCGCTGATCACCATGATCGGCAGCTCGCCGAGCCGGGCGTCGGCGCGGATCCGCTCGATGAGCGCGAAGCCGTCCATCACCGGCATGAACAGGTCGGTGAGCACGAGGTCCACCGCCGGCGGGGCGGCGAGCCGCTCCAGGGCCTGCTGGCCGTTCGTGGCGAACTCGACCGACACGTCGAGCGCGTCGCTCCCGCTGCGCAGGCGCCGGAGCGCGTACTCGTACATCTCGACGACGTGCGGGTTGTCCTCCACCACCAGCACCCGGTAGCCGCCCTTCGTCCGGCCGCGCGCGTTGCGCGCCGTCTCGGCGAGCTGCGCGAGCTTCTGCCGATCGGCGGCCCGGTCCGGCGGGATCTGCACCGCCACGCCGGCGGGCCCCGCCTCCCCCGGCGGCCGGCGGCGCACCACCTCGACCTCGACCTCGAAGGGGGCGAGGAGCCCCGGGAAGGAGATCTGCAGGGGAATCCGCGTGCCTGGCTCCAGCTCGCGCTCGGTCCGGATGAACAGACCCCCGGCGGAGAGGTTCTCGGTGGCGTCCCGGACGGCGTTGGGAACGCCGGGGTACTCGACCCTAAGGACGAGTGGAACGCGTGGGTCGCGGCGCTGCTCTCGTCCCTCGGTCATGACTTGAGGAGTCGAGTATATCGCTGCGGATCTCCTTGACAATCTTACATGTCCTCACTAGCCTGCCCCGGTTTTCGCCCAGACTTCCCGGACCCTTATGACGAACCCTGCGTCGGTTGGTGCGGTCGAAGAACTGCCCCGTGAGAAGGTCGAGCATTTCGACCGGGAGCTGGCGGGGATCCTGAACCGGTACCCGCCCGATCGGAAGGCTGCCGCCATGATTCCCGCCCTCCGCCTGGGGCAGGAGATCTTCGGCTATCTGTCCCCGGCGGTACAGCGCCTGGCCGCGGAGCGGCTCGGCACGTCGCCGGCGCGCGCCGAAGAGGTCGCGACCTTCTACGTGATGTTCCACACCGAGCCCCCGGCCCGGCACGTGGTCGAGGTCTGCACCAACGTCTCCTGCTGCCTGACCGGCGGCGAGCGCATCTTCGAGCACCTGAAGAAGAAGCTCGAGCTCGCGAACGGGCAGAGCACCCGCGACGGCCGCATCACGCTCCGCGAGGTGGAGTGCCTCGGCTCCTGCGGCACGGCTCCGGCCATGCTGGTGGACGAGGAGATGCACGAGCGGCTCACCATCCAGAAGGTCGATCAGATCGTCGGAGGGCTCAAGTGAGCGAGACGCTCATCCTCTCGAAGCGCTGGGGCAAGCCGGACTCCGCCTCGCTCGCCTCGTACCGGGCCGACGGCGGCTACGGCGCGCTCGACAAGGCCATGGGCGCCGACCCGGCCGCCATCGTGGACGAGGTGAAGAAGTCGAACCTGCGCGGCCGCGGCGGCGCGGGCTTCGCGACCGGCCTCAAGTGGACGTTCCTGCCGAAGGACGTCCGCCCGCGTTACCTGACGGTGAACGCGGACGAGTCCGAGCCGGGCACGTTCAAGGACCGCTACATCATCGAGCACGATCCGCACATGCTGATCGAGGGGATCGCGCTCACCTGCTACGCGCTCGACATCCACCTCGCCTACGTCTACATCCGCGGCGAGTTCGCGAAGCAGGCGCGCATCCTCGAGCAGGCCATCCAGGAGGCGCGCGACGCCGGCATCCTCGGCCCGCGCCTGCTCGGCAAGAAGGACTTCCCGCTCGACATCCACGTGCACCGCGGCGCCGGCGCGTACATCTGCGGCGAGGAGTCCGCGCTGCTCGAGTCGCTCGAGGGCAAGAAGGGCTACCCGCGCCTGAAGCCGCCGTTCCCGGCGGTGGTGGGCCTGTGGGGCAAGCCGACCATCATCAACAACGTCGAGACCATCGCGAACGTCCCCTGGATCGTCGCGAACGGCGGGGCGGCGTTCGCCGCGCTCGGCGTGGGCAAGTCGGGCGGCACGCGCCTGTTCGGCGTCTCGGGCCACGTGAACCGGCCGGGCGTCTACGAGAAGCCGGTCCACTACAACCTGAAGAAGCTGATCATGGAGGACGCGGGCGGGATCGTCGGCGGCCGCAAGCTGAAGGCGGTCATCCCCGGCGGCTCCTCCGCGCCGGTGCTCGCCGCGCACGAGATCGACATCTCGCTCGAGTTCGACGCGGTGAAGGCGGCCGGGTCGATGTCCGGCTCCGGCGGCGTGATCGTGTTCGACGAGTCGGTGTGCCTGGTCCGGGCGCTGGCCCGCATCGCGAAGTTCTACGCCGAGGAGAGCTGCGGCCAGTGCACCCCCTGCCGCGAGGGCACCTCGTGGATGGAGGGCATCCTCGAGAAGATCGAGCACGGGCACGCGACCGCCGCCGACGTGGAGAAGCTCGAGCAGGTGGCCGGCAACATCGCCGGGAACACCATCTGCGCGCTGGGCGACGCGGCGGCCATGCCGGTGCAGTCGTTCCTGAAGAAGTTCAAGCCGGAGTTCCTGCGGCACGTCGAGGCGCACCGCTGCCCCATGGGCGAGAGCGGCTGGGGCCTCGACCAGTCCTCGCGTGATGCCCTCGTCGGGGCGGTGAGGTACTAGGCGATGAGCGTCACGGCAGAGCAGGTCACCTTCTGGGTGTTCGCCATCCCGCTGGTCGCCACCGCGATCGGCGTGATCATGTCCCGCAGCCCGGTGTACGCCGCGATGAACCTCGTCGCCGCGTTCTTCTTCCTGGCCGGGATCTACGTCCTCCTCGTCGCGCACCTCATCGCGTTCATGCAGATCCTGGTGTACGCGGGCGCGGTGATGGTGCTGTTCCTGTTCGTGATCATGCTGCTCTCGCTCGGCGACGAGCACCTGATCAAGGAGCCGCGGCGCGCCATGCAGCTCATCGGCGCGCTCGGCGTGGTGCTGCTCGTGGCGGTGCTCGCCTCGGCCATCGCGCAGGCGCGCACGAGCGAGCTCGCCACGCTCGCCGCCGACTTCGGCACCGTGAAGGCGGTCGGCCGGGTGCTCTACACCCAGTTCCTCCTGCCGTTCGAGGTCACCAGCCTCCTGCTGCTCGTGGCGATCGTGGGCGCGGTGGTCGTGGCCAAGGAGCGGATCTAATGCCGGTCGAGTACTACCTCTGGCTCGCCTCGATCCTGTTCGGCATCGGCCTGCTCGGCGTGCTCACCAAGCGCAACGCGCTCATCCTGATGATGAGCGTGGAGCTCATGCTGAACGCGGCCAACCTCACGTTCCTCGCGTTCGCCCGCCGGAGCGGGGACGTCGCCGGGCACGCCATCGCGTTCTTCGTGATCGCGGTGGCGGCCGCCGAGGCGGCGGTCGGCCTGGCGGTGGTCATCGCCATCTACCGCAGCCGCGGCGCCATCAACGTGGACGAGGTCCGGGTCCTCTCCGAGTAGCGCGCTTTCCCTCGGGCGGGCGTGGGCGGACGCGGTAAGCTCCGCGCCATGCTCGCTCGCTGCGCCCGCTGCCAGGCGACGTTCACCACCGACCGCTTCGGCCGGCAGTCCTGTCCGCACTGCGGCGCGGAGCTGCTCCTCGCCGATCCCGGCGCCCCGCCGCCGGCGCCCGCCGAGCCCGCTCCGCCCGCCGCGCCACCCGCGGCCGAGCCCCCTCCGCCGCCCGCCCCCGCGCCCGCCTCGGGCCCCTCGGAGCCGGGCGGGCCGGTGTGGGGCGCACCCCCGCCTCCGCCGCCCGGCGGCGAGCTCCCGCCGCCGCCTCCGCCCCCGCCCGGCGGCTACGGCGCCCCGCCGCCGGCCTGGGGCCCGCCGCCGCCCTCCGGCGCGCCGGGCGGCTGGGGCCCGCCGCCGCCTCCGCCGCCCATGCCCTCCGGCCCGGAGCTGGCGGCCCCGTTCGCCGAGCGCGAGCGGCGCGGGTTCCTCTCCACGTACTTCGAGACCTGGAAGCTCGCGGCGATCGAGCCGGCGCGCTTCTTCCGCCAGGTGCGGGTGGACCAGCCCGGCAGCGCGGTGCTGTTCGCGGTGATCTCCTACGCGTTCGGCGTCGCGGTCCAGTCGCTCTTCAACTGGCTCTCCGGGCAGCAGATGGTGGCCGTGATGGAGCAGCTCGCCGGCCGCATGCCCCCGGGCCAGGCCGAGATCATCCGCAACTTCGTGCAGCGCGGGACCGGCGCCATCGTGCTCGGGGAGGTGCTGCTCGCGCCGTTGCTCGGGCTCGTCGCGCTCTACGTCACGGCCGGCGCGATCCACCTCCTGCTGGTCCTGTTCGGCGGCGCCCGGCGCGGGTTCCCGGCCACGCTCACCGCGGTCGGCTACACGTTCGGCGTGTTCGCGCTGCTGGCCGTGCCGGGCTGCGGCGGGCTGATCGCGCCGATCTGGTGGCTGGTGGCGGTGGTGATCGGCCTCTCCGAGGCCCAGCGCTGCGGGACCGGCCGCGCCGCCGCGGCGGTGCTGACCCCGGCGCTGCTCCTGTGCGTCTGCTGCTGCCTCGGGCCGCTCGGCATGCTGCTGGGCGGCGCGCTCGGCGGGTTCTCCGAGCTCGGGCACGGCCCGGCCATCGACCTGTGAGGCCCGGCGTGATCGGCTGGCGGCGCACCGGGCGGTTCGGGCACGCGGAGGTGTTCGCGCTCGTCGGCGCGCTCACGTTCCTGGTGGCGCGCTTCGTGCCGGTGCTCTCGTTCCACTACACCTGCCCGCTCAAGGGGATGGCCGGGATCCCCTGCGCCACCTGCGGCATGACCCACGCGTTCGTGCACCTCGCCCACGGCGACGTCGGGGCCGCGCTCGGCGCGAGCCCGCTCGGCGCCGCGCTCGCGGGCGGGATCTGGCTGCTCTCCGCGGCCGACCTGGTCCGCGCCGCGGCGGGCTGGCCGCTGCCGGTCCCGTCGCCGCGCGCCGCCCGCACCGCGGTCGCGCTCGGCGTGGTCGCGCTGCTCGCGAACTGGGCGTGGCTCGTCGCCCGCGGAGGCGCCGCGTGAGCCCGGACCTGCTCGGCGCCGTCCTGGTCGCGGCCGGCTACCTGGCCGGCTCGATCCCGTTCGGCGTGGTGCTGGGGCGCCTCGTGCTCGGCGTGGACGTGCGCACGGTCGGCTCCGGCAACATCGGCGCGACCAACGTCGCGCGCGCCGGCGGCAAGAAGATGGGCGTCCTGGTGCTGGTCCTCGACGCCGCCAAGGCCATCGTGCCGATCCTGCTGGCGCGCCGCCTCCTCGCCGGCGCGCCGCACGCCGAGGCCTGGTCCACCGCCGTCGCGGTGGCCGCGTTCGTCGGCCACCTGTTCCCGGTGTGGCTCGGCTTCAAGGGCGGCAAGGGCGTCGCGACCGGCCTCGGCATCTTCGCGGTGCTGGCCCCCTGGGCCGCGCTGGCCGGGCTCGTCGGCTACGCCGTCGCCTACGGCCTGACGCGGATCTCGTCGGTGGGCTCGCTCACCGGCACCGCCCTCTGCGCCGCCGGCGGCTTCGCGACGTACGGCGTCCGCCACCCGGTCCCCTGGGCCGGCCTGGCGATCGCGCTCCTCATCTTCCTGCGCCACCGCGAGAACATCCGCCGGCTGGTGCGCGGCGAGGAAAAGAAGGTCTAGGCCCTTCGACTCCGCCCTTCGACTCCGGCGGCCCTGCGGCCCGCCTACGCTCAGGGTGAGCGGACTGAGGGAGGCCTACGCTCAGGGTGACCCTTCGACTCCGGCCCTTCGACTCCGGCCGCGCCTGACGGCGCGGCCTACGCTCAGGGTGAGCGGATTGAGGAACCGCCTACGCTCAGGGTGAGCGCCGCGGCGCGGCCGCCCTCAGTGCGTGAAGAAGAAGATCCGCACGAGCCCGGCGCAAGCCGCCGCGAGCGCGATCGCCGCGCCGAGCTCGCGCCACCGGGGTCCGGAAGAAGGGCTCATCACGCCTCCGCGAGAGGACGCGCCGCCACGGTCCCGCCGCCCATTCAAGAGGCGGTGAGGCCAGCAGCCAGCAGATCAGGGAGGGGCCCCAGCGCAGCTGGGGAGGGGCAACGCCCCTCCCCGCGGGGACCTCGCGGGATCCCCGCGCAGCGGGGCCCGCGAGGTCACGGGCCCCGCGCAGCAGGAGTGGGGCCCCACGGAGCTGCGCTCCGTGGGGCGAGGGCGCAGCCCTCGTTCCGATCAGGTCGCGTTCGGAACGTCGATGTGCAGCTCCACGCGCCGGTTCTGCGCGCGGCCCGTCGCCGAGCCGTTGTCCGCCACCGGGCGCACCGGGCCCATGCCGAGCGCGGTGATCTGCTTCTCCTGCACGCCGCGGCCGACGAGCACGCGCTTCACCGCGTCCGCGCGGCGGAGCGACAGCTCCTCGTTCATCGACTTCGAGCCGGTCGAGTCGGTGTAGCCCTCGATGCGGATGCGGTCGTCGCCGTACTTGGCGAGGATGTCGCCCATCTGCTCGAGCTTGCCGATCGCCTCCGGCTTCAGCGCGGAGCTGCCGGAGTCGAACAGGATGTCGCCCTTCATCTCGACCAGCAGGCCGTTCTCGGTCCGCTTGGTCTCGGCGATCTTCTCGAGCTCCTTGTGCTGCTTGTCGAGGTACAGGCCCACCGAGCCGCCGGCGAGCGCGCCGACGCCGGCGCCGATGAGCGCGCCCTTCTTGCCGCCGAGGAGGGCGCCCACGCCCGCGCCCGCGAGGCCGCCCGCGCCGGCGCCGATGGCGGTGCGCTTGCCGGCCGTCTGGCAGCCGGCGAACAGCAGGACCGCGGTCACGGCCGCGGTGAGGCGAAGCGAGGTCTTGTTCATGCGGTCCTTCCTTCCCGATGAAAGTCGTGTCGCGCCGGTCCGGCGCGTTCGATGCCGTGGGCCGGCGGCGGAGCGCGGACGCGCGCCCCCGCTGCGGGTGTACCGCGGACACGGGGACCCGGACAACCTCCGGCGCCCGCGCGGGATCGCCGCGCGGGAGGGGAACACCGCGAGGCGACGGGGACTTCCCCTCGGGGCAGCCGGAGGGAAACCCACCGGGGGCCGATGTAGGGCGACGTGCGCCCTCAGACGTTCGGGATCGCGCTCGTCTCGCCGGCGGGGCGGATCAGCACCTGGCGCGGCTTCACGCCGTTCGGCGGGCCCACGATGCCCTCGCGCTCCATCCGCTCGATGATCTTCGCGGCCTTGTTGTAGCCGAGGCGCATCTCGCGCTGGAGCTTCGAGACCGAGACCTCCTCCATGCGCGACACGAGGTCGATGGCCTGGTCGTAGACCGGGTCGTCCTCGTCCGGATCGTAGCCGCCCGGGCCGGCGCCCTCGCGCGCCTTGAGGATGGACTCGTCGTAGACCGGCCTGCCCTGCTCCTTGAGGAAGCCGACCACCCGGTGCAGCTCCTCCTCGGACACGAACGCGCCCTGCACGCGGGTCACCGGCGCGGTGGCGGTGAGCACGAGCATGTCGCCGTCGCCGAGCAGCGTCTCGGCGCCGGGGCCGTTGATGATCGTCTGCGAGTCGTGGCGCGAGGCGAGCCGGAAGGTGATGCGCGCGGGGAAGTTGTTCTTGATCATGCCCGTGACCACGTCGGTGGACGGGCGCTGCGTGGCGACGATGAGGTGGATGCCGGTGGCGCGGGCCTTCTGCGCGAGGCGCGCGAGCGAGATCTCCACCTCGCGCGGCGCGGTCATCATGAGGTCGGCCAGCTCGTCGATGACCACCACGATGTACGGCAGCTTCTGCGGCAGCTTCTTCTCGTCGCGCGCGGCCACCGGGTCGGCGGGCGGCGGCGCGGTGGGGTCCTCGAACTCGGGCGAGCCCGCCACCGCCTCGGCGGGCAGCGGGCGCCACTCGCCGGCGGCCTCGTCGGTCGCGGCCCGGGCCGCGACCTCGTCCTCGGACTCGCCCGCGGCCACGTCCACCACCACCAGCTTGCGCGGCGGCGCGACCTCGTCGCGGTCCTCGAACGTGCGCCCCTCGGCCCGCAGCTTCTCCACCTTGCCGTTGTACGACTTGAGGTCCTTCGAGCCGGTGTCGGCGAGGATCTGCGTGCGCCGCTCCATCTCGTCCACGGCCCACTGCAGCGCGCGCGCCGCCTTCTGCGGGTCGGTGACCACCGGCAGCAGCAGGTGCGGGATGTCCTCGTAGGTGGACAGCTCCGTCATCTTCGGGTCCACCATGATCATGCGGACCTCCGCCGGCGTCTGGCGGAAGAGCATCGACAGGATCATGGTGTTGAGGCCGACCGACTTGCCCGAGCCGGTGGTGCCGGCGATGAGCAGGTGCGGCATCCGCTGCAGGTCCACGCAGTAGGGGATGCCCTCGATGTTCTTGCCGAGGCCGAGCGGCAGGAACCCGCCCGCCGAGGCGAACGACTCCGACTCGAGGATGTCGCGCAGCCACACCGTGGCGCGGTCGCGGTTCGGGACCTCGATGCCCACCACGCCCTTGCCCGGGATCGGCGCGATGATGCGGATCCGCGTGGCGCTGAGCGCCATGGTGAGCTCCTTGTCGAGGTTCTCGATCCGCGCGAGCTTCACGCCCGCGACCGGGGAGAACTCGTAGAGCGTCACCACCGGCCCGGGCCGGATGTGCTTGATGGTCCCGTCCACGCCGTGCTGCGCGAGCGTCGCGACGATCACCTCGGCGGTGCGCGTCAGCCCGGCGGTGTCGAGGTCCTTGGCCTTCTCGTCGTGGACGTCGAGCAGGCCGGTGGCCGGGAGCTGGAACACGTCGCCGGCCTTCTGGAACGCGAAGGCGGGCGCCTCCTTCTTCTTCTCCTTCTTGCGGGCGCGCTCCAGCATCGCCTGCGAGACCACGATCTCCGGCTTCTCGGCGCGGGCCGGGAGCGGCAGCGCGGCGGGATCCTCGACCTCGGCGCGCACCTCGACGGCCTTCTCCGGCTCGCGCGCCTTGCGGCGGCGGCGCGGCGGCTCCTCGACGGCCGGCTCGCCCTCGCCGGCGCCCTCGGCCTCCTCGCGCGGCTCGGGCGCGGGGGCGAGCCCCTCCACCCAGGCCGGATCCTCGAACGTGTCGCGGCGGAGCTGCTCGAGCGCGAGCGCGCCGGCCACCGCGCGGGCCTCCTCGTGCGCCTCCTCGCCGCTCGCCTCGATCTCGGCGGTCCCGGCGAGCTGCTCGGCCGCGAGCCGGCGCTCGCGCTCGGCGGCCTCCTCGGCGCGCAGCTCGGCGACCGCGACCCGGTGCTCGTCCACCGCGGTGGCGAGCCGGCGCGACAGGAAGCCGGCGGTGGCGGCGAGCCCGCGCCAGAGCGCGGCGCCCACCGTCTGCACCTTGAGATCGCAGGCCACGATCGCGGCGACGGTGGCGGTGGCGCCCACCAGGATCGCGCTGCCCCAGAGCGAGAACGCGTGGACGCTGGGGCGCGCGAGCGCGGCGCCCACCGCGCCGCCGGGCGGGAAGGGGAGCGTGACGTTGCCGGCGAGCGCGAGGTGCGAGAGCGTCGCGACCGAGAGCGTGAGGACCGTGTACGCGCCGGCGGACACGAGCGTGATGCGCGGGGGCGCGCCGCGGAACAGGCGCCAGGCCGCGGCGCCCAGGCCGAACGGGAGCACCAGGGCCGACAGGCCGAGCACGCCGAAGAGCGCGGACGCGGTCCGGTGGCCGACCGGGCCGACCAGGTTCGCGGGCGCGATGCCGTGCGCGATCAGCGCCGCGTCGAGCGAGGAGTAGGTCGCGAGCGAGAGGCCGCTGCCGAGCGCGGCCGCGAGCAGCACCACCGCGCCGACGTCGCGCGCCATGCCGGTGCGCGGGGCGGCGCCGCCCTTCGCGCGCTCGGCGGGCGGGTCGCCGCGCTTTCCCTTTTCCTTCGGGGAGACACGGCGATTGGCTTTGGGCTTGCCCATGGCGACGACGGGACCTCGAGGGTGGAACACGCCGCTCGCGCGGACGAGGGCCTGCCTCCGGGAGGATATCGGGGGGTACCGGGGGGTCAATTTTTCGGCGGGGCGGGGGGCGCTCGCGTAGAATCCTGCGGAAGCGCGAGGTTTTCTCCGGGGACCGATGGACATCCGCTGCGAGCGCTGCAGGGCGGCCTACGTGCTCGAGGACGAGCAGGTGACGGCCGCCGGCGTGGCCCTTCAGTGCACCAACTGCGGGTACCTCTTCGAGGTGAGGCGGAAGGTGGTGTTCGTCACCACGCCGCTCCGCCCGGAGCACGCGGTCGGCGCGAGGCAGCTCGCGCCGCCGCCCCGGCCCGGGCCCCCCGCCCCGATGGCGCCGCCGCCCTCGCCGGCGCAGCCCGCCGCGCGCCCCGCCCCGAGCGTCGCAGCCCCGCCGGCGCCGGCCGCCCCGCGCCCGGCCGTCCCGCCCACCGCGGCCCGCATCGAGCCGCCCCCCGCGTTCGGCGCGGGCACCTTCGATCCGGGGAGCCGGCCCTCCAGCAGCCTGCGGCGGAGCCGGGCGCCGCAGCTGCTCCTGGCGCTGGTGCTCGCGGGCGCGCTCGGGCTCGGCGCGAAGGTGCTCCTCGACCGGTCGCGCTCCCAGCTGGACCTGTTCGGCGGCGACGCCGCCCCGCCGCCGGCGACCGAGGGCGAGCCGCCGCCCGCACCGGGGCAGCCCACCGGACCGTCCGCCGCGCCACCGGCCGCCGCCGAACCCCCGCCGGCCGCGCCGCCCGACGCCGCCGCGCCCGGCGAGCCCCCGCCCGCCGGCGCCGCCGCGCCGGGCTCGCCCTCGCCGGCGCCCGCGCCGACGGAGCCGCCTACCGCCGCGCCGCCGGCCGACGCGGCACCGACCGCGGCTGCACCGCCCGCGGCTGCACCGCCCGCGGCTGCACCGCCCGCGGCCGCACCGGACGCGGCCGCCCCCGCGGCGAAGCCGGCCCCGGGCGCCGACGCGCTGGCGCAGGCGGGCCGCCTGCGGAGCCGTGGCCAGATCGCGCGGGCGCTCGAGCTCTACCGCGGCGTGCTCGCCACGGATCCCGAGAACGTGGCGGCCCTGACCGGGCAGGGTTTGTGCTATCTCGATCTCGCCCGCTACCCTTCCGCCGAGTCGGCCTTCCAGGCGGCGCTGCGGGTGGAGCCGGAGAATCCGGACGCCACCCTCGGGCTCGCCGAGACCTACCGGTGGCAGGGGAACGACGCGGAAGCCATCAGGTACTACGAGCGGTACCTCGCGCATCATCCCGACGGCGAGGAGGCCGCGGTCGCCCGGAACGCCATCGACGCACTGAGGAGATGACCATGTCCGACAAGGGAACGCCGGGGAAGCCGTCCACCACCGAGGACGAGTACTTCGTCCGGGAGGACGCCGAGAAGAAGCGGAAGCTCGCGCTCCAGCTCAAGAAGGAGACGGAGGAGTCGGAGCGGAAGCGGCTGAAGGACCTGCACTTCATGCACTGCCCGAAGTGCGGCATGCAGATGCAGGAGGTGAAGCTCCGCGGCGTGGACGTGGACGTGTGCTTCTCGTGCAGCGGCATCTTCCTCGACCGGGGCGAGCTCGAGCACCTCGAGAAGCCCGAGTCGCGCGGCGTGATGAGCGCGATCCTGAACTGGTTCAAGCCGGAGTCGAAGGCGTAGGCGAGAGATGGCGCTGTCGCTCGAGGAGGTCCGGCGCATCGCCCAGCTGGCGCGGCTGAGGCTGTCCGAGGAGGAGGAGCGCACCTTCGCCGGGCAGCTCTCGGCCATCCTCGACCACGTCCGCCAGCTCGAGGAGCTCGACGTCACCGCGGTCGAGCCCATGACCCACGCGCTCGCCGCCGGCGAGCTGCCGGCGCTGCGCGAGGACGCGGTGCGCGCCTCGCTCGCGCCGGAGGAGGCGACCGCCGCCGCCCCGGCGCGCGAGGGCACCGCCTTCAAGGTGCCGAGGATCATCGAATGAGCACGCCGGCGAAGGAGCTCTGCCGCCTCGGGCTGCGCGAGGCGGGGGCGGGCGTCGCCGCGAAGGCGATCTCGTCCACCGAGCTGGTCGAGGCCTCGCTGGCGCGCATCCAGGCGACGGACGGCAAGCTGGGCGCGTTCCTGGCGGTGTGCGCCGATCGCGCGCGCGCCGCGGCGAAGGCGGCCGACGCCCGCGCCGCGCGCGGCGAGCGCCGCTCCGAGCTGGACGGCGTGCCGGTGGCGGTGAAGGACCTCTTCGTCACGAAGGGCGTCCCCACCACCGCGGGCTCGCGGATCCTCGAGGGCTACCTGCCCCCGTACGACGCCACCGTGGTGGAGCGGCTCGAGGCCGCCGGCGCGGTGATCGTGGGCAAGCTCAACATGGACGAGTTCGCCATGGGCTCGTCCAACGAGAACAGCGCGTACAAGCCCTGCCACAACCCGTGGGACCTCTCCCGCACGCCGGGCGGCAGCTCCGGCGGCAGCGCCGCGTCGGTGGCGGCGGGGCAGGTGCACGCCTCGCTCGGCACCGACACCGGCGGCTCCATCCGCGAGCCGGCCGCGTTCTGCGGCGTGGTCGGGGTGAAGCCGACCTACGGCCGCGTCTCGCGCTACGGCGTGGTGGCGTTCGCCTCGTCGCTCGACCAGGTGGGCCCGCTCGCCCGCGAGGTGGGCGACGCGGCGCTGGTCCTGCGCACCATCGCCGGGCACGACCCGCGGGACATGACCTCCTCCACCCGCCCGGTGGACGACTACCTCGGGCCGCTCGAGGAGGGCGCGCGCGGGCTGCGCGTGGGCGTGCCGCGCGAGTGGCTCTCGGGCGGGCTCGACGCCGGCGTCGAGGCCGCGATCCGCGCCGCGCTCGACACCTACCGCCGGCTCGGCGCCACGCTGGTGGACGTCTCCCTGCCGCACTCGAAGTACGGCATCGGCGCCTACTACCTCATCGCGCCGGCGGAGGCCTCCTCCAACCTGGCCCGCTACGACGGCGTGCGCTACGGCCTGCGCGCCGAGGGCGCGAAGGGGCTGAAGGAGATGTACGCGGAGAGCCGCGAGCAGGGGCTCGGCGCCGAGCCCAAGCGCCGCATCATGCTCGGCACCTACGCGCTCAGCTCCGGCTACTACGACGCGTACTACCTGCGCGCGCAGAAGGTCCGCACGCTCATCCGCCGCGACTTCGACGAGGCGTTCCGGGGCTGCGACGTCATCGCCGGACCGGTCACCCCGTCGGTCGCGTTCGCGCTGGGCGAGCGCACCGGGGACCCGCTGCAGATGTACCTCGCCGACATCTTCACCATCACCTGCAACCTGGCCGCGCTGCCCGGGCTGTCGGTGCCGTGCGGCCTCGAGGCCGCGAGCGGCCTGCCGGTGGGGCTGCAGCTGGTGGGGCGCCCGTTCGACGAGGCGACCCTGTTCCGCGCGGCGCGCGCGCTCGAGCGCGAGCTCGGGCCGCTGCCCGCGCCCCCGGAGCCCTGAGATGCCGATCTCCGACTTCCAGGTGGTGATCGGGCTCGAGGTCCACGCGCAGCTCCTCACCGCGAGCAAGATCTTCTGCGGCTGCTCCACCGCGTTCGGCGGCGCGCCCAACGCGCACACCTGCCCGGTGTGCCTGGGCCTCCCCGGCGCGCTCCCGGCCCTGAACCGCTCGGTGGTCGAGATGGCGGTGCGGACCGGCCTCGCGCTCGGCTGCGAGATCCGCCCGAAGAGCGTGTTCGCGCGGAAGAACTACTTCTACCCGGACCTCCCGAAGGGCTACCAGATCTCGCAGTACGAGCTGCCCATCTGCGAGGGCGGCGAGGTGACGTTCACGCTCGACGGCCGCGACCACACCGCGCGGCTGGTCCGGATCCACATGGAGGAGGACGCCGGAAAGAACGTGCACGACGTCGCCGCCGACGGCTCGTCCGGCGTGGACCTGAACCGCGCCGGCGTGCCGCTCGTCGAGATCGTCTCGCGCCCGGACCTGCGCTCCGCGGAGGAGGCGGTCGAGTACCTGAAGGCGCTGCGGGCGATCCTGATGGCGCTCGGGGTGAACGACGGGAACATGCAGGAGGGCTCGCTCCGCTGCGACGCGAACGTGTCGGTGATGCGCAAGGGCGCCTCCGAGCTGGGCACGCGCTGCGAGATCAAGAACATGAACTCGTTCCGCTTCCTGAAGCAGGCGATCGAGTTCGAGGCCCGCCGCCAGGTGGAGCTGATCGAGGCGGGCGAGCCGGTGGTGCAGGAGACGCGGCTGTTCGACCCGGACCGCGGCGAGACCCGCTCGATGCGCTCGAAGGAGGAGGCGCACGACTACCGCTACTTCCCGGAGCCGGACCTGCCGCCGGTGATCGTGGAGGCGGCGCTGGTGGAGCGGCTCCGCGGCGAGCTGCCGGAGCTGCCGCGCGCGAAGGCCGAGCGCTACCAGCGCAGCCTGGGCCTCTCCGCCCAGGACGCCGGGAACCTGGTGGCGGACGCGGCGGTGTCGGCCTGGTTCGACGCGGCGGTCGCCGCGTACGGCGCCGGCCCGGAGGCGGCGAAGAAGGTCGCGAACTGGGTGATCGGCGAGCTGGCCCGCCTCGCGAACGAGACCGGCGAGGCGCCCGCCGCCTGGAAGCTGACGCCGGCGCGGCTCGCCGCGGTGCTGCGCCTCATCGACGCCGGCACCATCGGCGGCCCGGGCGCGAAGCAGGTGGTGGAGGAGGTCTTCCGCACCGGCGCCGAGCCCGACGCGGTGGTGAAGGCGAAGGGGCTGGCGCAGGTCTCCGACGAGGGCGCCATCGAGGCGGCGGTGGACAAGGTGCTCGCCGCGAACCCGGGCGAGGTGGAGAAGTACCGCGGCGGCCGCAAGAACCTCGTCGGCTTCTTCGTCGGGCAGGTCATGAAGGAGATGCGCGGCAAGGGCAACCCCGCGGTGGTGAACGCGCTGCTGCGCAGGAAGCTGGGGGACTGACCGTGGCGCGCTGGGCAGGGTGGGGTGCGGGACCGGCGGGCGCCGGCGCGACCGGCGGCCCGAGCAAGCTCTTCCTCTCGCTGGCGCTGGCGGGCTCGGCGGTGATGGCCGGGGTGCTGGCGACGCAGGGGCGCTGGCCGGCCGCGGGCGTGGCCGCGAGCGCGGCCGGGTACTTCGCGCTGCGGCTCTTCGCCGGCCTCGGCAAGGGAGAACGATGACGGTGCGTGAACCCCTCCGGCCGGTGCTGTACGACGACGCCCGCGACCTGGTGCGCCTGCTCGACCAGAAGGCGCTGCCCGCGGAGGAGCGCTGGCTCGAGCTGTCCACCGCCGAGGCGGTGGCGGCCGCGATCCAGGACCTCACCGTGCGCGGCGCGCCCGCCATCGGCGTGGCGGCGGCCTACGCGCTGGCGGTCGAGGCGCGGCGGGGCGCCGGCCCGGAGCGGCTGCGCGCCGCGGCGGACCTGCTCGCCCGCGCCCGGCCCACCGCGGTGAACCTGGCCTGGGCGGTGCGGCGCATGTCGGCGCGGATCGGCGCGCCGGCCTCGGACGTGCTGGCCGAGGCGCACGCCATCCGCGACGAGGACGAGGCGGCCTGCCGCCGCATCGGCGCGCTCGGCGCGCCGCTCGTGCCCGCCCGCGCCCGGGTGCTCACCCACTGCAACGCCGGCGCGCTCGCCACCGCCGGCTACGGCACCGCGCTCGGCGTGGTGCGCGCCGCGGTCGAGGCCGGGAACGCCATCTCGGTGTTCGCCGACGAGACGCGCCCGTTCCTCCAGGGCGCGCGGCTCACCGCCTGGGAGCTGCACCGCGACGGCATCCCGGTGACGGTGCTCACCGACGGCATGGCCGGCTGGCTCATGGCGCGCGGCGAGATCGGCTGCGTGGTGGTGGGCGCCGACCGCATCGCCGCGAACGGCGACGTGGCGAACAAGATCGGCACCTACGCGCTGGCGGTCCTCGCGGCGCACCACCGGCTGCCGTTCTACGTGGCCGCCCCGTGGTCCACCGTGGACCTCGCCACGCCCACCGGCGCGGACATCCCCATCGAGGAGCGCGCCTCCGACGAGGTGGTCGTGCTGGCCGGCCAGCGCATCGCGCCGGCCGGGGTCCCGGCGCGCTACCCGGCGTTCGACGTCACGCCGGCGGCGCTCGTCACCGCCATCGTGACCGAGCGCGGCGTGGTGCGCGCGCCGCACGCGGCCGGGCTGGCCGCGCTCGCGACCGCGCGGTAGCGACGGGGTAGGCGGTCCGGCGCCTAGCCGCGCCTCGCACCCGGCGTCTAGGATCCGCGGCCGCATGGCGGATCTCACCCACACCCGCGTGTTCGGTCAGGCCACCCGCGGCCTGGTCGCGATCGGCCTGCGGCGGCGCCCGCTCGCCGACCTGTACCACCTGCTCGTCACCGGCCCGTGGGCGCGCCTCTGCGCCGTGTACGCGCTCGTCTACTTCGTCACCGCGGCGCTGTTCGAGGCGGCGCACTACGCGCTCGGCGAGGCGGGGCCGGCGGCGCGCGGCTCGGCGGTGGCGGCGCTGGTTGCGCTCGCGCGCGGCGCCTCGGCGGACGAGGTGCGGGCGGCGCTCGCGCCCCGCGCGCTCGCGGCCGGGCTGGTGGCCGGCGCGGAGGGGTTCGTGCGCTGGGCGGAGCTCGTGATCGGCGCGGGCATCGTGCTCGCGAAGTTCTCGCTGCTCCGGGCCCGGGTGCTGTTCAGCGAGGTGGCGGTCGTCGGCCCGCACCGCGGCGGCGAGGCGCTCCAGTTCCGCATGGCGAACGAGCGCACCAGCCACGTGGTGGACGCGAAGGTCTCGGTGATGCTGGTGCGCGACGAGCTCGACGACGAGGGCGAGCCGGTCCGGCGCGCGCACGACCTGCCGCTCCTGCGCGGCGGCACCGCGCTGTTCTCGCACGCCTGGACGGCGGCCCACCCCATCGGCCCGGCGAGCCCGCTCGCCGGCGCGGACGGCGGGGCGCTCGCCGCCGCCGAGGCGGAGATCATCGTCACCTTCAGCGGCTACGACGAGGCGCTCACCCGCGTCATCTACGCCCGCCACGTCTACGCGGCCGCGCGCATCCGCTGGGGCGCCCGCTTCGCGCCGATCGTGAGCACGCTGCCCGACGGGCGGCGCGCGGTGGACTACCGCCGCTTCCACGAGGTGGTCGAGGCGGAGCCCGCGGGCCGCCCCGAGCGCGCGCGGCGCCGCGCCCGCGAAGGGTGAGCCCGGCGCGACGCGGCCGGGGCGCTCCCCGCGAGCCGCCCCCCGGATTAGGATCCTCGGCATGGCCCCCCGCACCTGCCCCGCCTGCGGCCGCCCCCAGGGCACGAACGGCGACTGCATCTCCTGCCGCGACGCGGCCGCCCGCGAGCTCGCCCGCGACGCGCGCGACGTGACGCCGGAGACGGCCGCCGCGCACGCCGAGTCGGCGCGGCGCTTCCTGGCGCGCCCGCCCTGGTACGCGAAGACCGCGCCGGCGAAGCTGCGCAGCAAGCTGCGCCTGCTCTGGATGGTGATCCGCGACTACGCGAACGGCACCTACCGCAAGGTCCCGTGGAAGGCGGTCGCCGCGCTGGCGGCGGCGGTGGTGTACGTGGTCTCGCCCATCGACCTCGTCCCCGACTTCCTGGTGCCGTTCGGCTTCACCGACGACGTCCTGGCGCTCGCGCTGACCTGGGGGCTCGTGAAGCGCGAGCTGCGCGAGTACTGCCAGTGGAAGGGGCTGTCGCCGGCGCACTTCGGGCTCTGATCGCGGGCGCCGGACGCGGCGCGGGCGGCGGGGATCGACCCCACCGCCCGCCGGTGCCGCACGCGTCAGGCGCGCGCGTCAGTGCTTGCCGTGGCCCTTCCCCTTGCCGGGGTGGCCGTACTCGCCGCCGTGCCCGCCATGGCCGCCGCCGTGGCCGCCACCCTCGTAGCGGGCGGGCGCGCCGTGGCCCTTGCCCGGGTGGTAGCGCTTGTACTTGCCGGGCGGGACCTGGACGAGGCGGGCCGGCACGTAGCGCGGCTGCATGTAGACCCAGCCGCCGCGCGGGCTGCGGGCGCGGTACCAGCCGCCGTCGTGGCGGACCCAGTACCAGCTGTCCACGAAGAAGACCTCCTCCTCGACGTCGGGCACCACCTGCACGCCGGGGGAGACCACCACGAGCTGCGGGATGACGACCGGAAGGTCCAGGCGAAGCTGCACCGAGGCCTGGGCCTCCGCGAGGCAGGGGAGCGCGAGGGCGCCCGCGAGGGCGATCAGGTGTCGCTTGTTCATAGGACGCGGAGGATCGGTCGATCGGCCGCACGCCGCAAGGCGGAGGGGTGCCCACATCGGCGCCCCCCCTCCGGCGGCAGTCCGGGTGCGCCGATCCAACCGCCCGGCATTCCTTGACAGGTGCCGCGGCGCGATCGTATATGACCGCCCTTCCGGAGGGCCGGTTCGTCGCGCTCCCATGCGCGCGGCCGTGTTTTCCTCCCCAGATTCCGAGGAGAAGCGATGTACGCGGTGATTCGGACCGGCGGGAAGCAGTATCGCGTCGCCCAGGGCGACCGGGTGAAGATCGAGAAGCTCGCCGGCGACGTCGGCGGGAAGGTGAACTTCGACGTGCTGCTCGTCGGCGGCGAGGGCGAGGCGAAGGTCGGCAAGCCGACCCTGGCCGGCGTCACCGTCGAGGGCGAGATCGTCGCCCAGGGCAAGCACAAGAAGGTCATCCACTTCCGGAAGAAGAAGGAAGGCTGGACCAAGAAGCGGGGCCACCGTCAGCCCTACACCGAGGTCCTCATCACCACGGTCCGGGCCTAAGGCCCGGGGCGAACGGAGCAGGAAATGGCTCACAAAAAGGGACAGGGCTCTTCGCGCAACGGGCGCGACTCTCCCGGCCAGCGCCGCGGGATCAAGGTCTACGGGTCCGAGAAGGTGGTCGCGGGCAACATCCTCGTCCGCCAGGTCGGCACGCTCGTCCACCCCGGCCAGAACGTCGGCATGGGCAAGGACTTCACGCTGTTCGCCCTCATCGACGGCACCGTGAAGTACAGCCGGACCCGCGGCGACCGCCGCGTGGTGTCGGTGCTCCCCGGGGCGTAAGCTCCCCTCGCCTCCGGCACGGCTCGGGGCGACGGCACTGCGCGCGCCGCGGATCCTCGGGTCCGCGGCGCTTCGCGTTTCTCGAGGTCGCTCGTGAAGTTCGTCGACGAGGTGAAGATCCACGTGAAGGCCGGCGACGGCGGCGACGGCGCCGTCGCGTGGCGTCGCGAGAAGTTCATCCCGCGAGGCGGCCCGGCCGGCGGCGACGGCGGCAACGGCGGCGACGTGGTGCTGGAGGTCGATCCGCAGCTCTCCACCCTGCTCGACTACCGCTACATCCGCGAGCACAAGGCGCGGAACGGCGAGAAGGGCAGCGGCTCGGACATGAACGGCAAGGACGGCGCGGACCTGGTCCTGCGCGTCCCGCCGGGCACGGTGGTGAAGGACGCGGCCACCGGCGAGCAGCTCTGCGACCTGGGGACCGCGGGCGAGCGCGTCGTGATCGCGAAGGGCGGCCGCGGCGGCCTCGGCAACATGAACTTCGCGAGCTCGACCAACCAGGCGCCGCGCTACGCCGAGGACGGCACGCCGGGCGCGGAGCGGGACCTCGTCCTCGAGCTGAAGCTGCTCGCCGACGTGGGGATCGTGGGCTACCCGAACGCCGGGAAGTCCACCCTCATCAGCCGCATCTCGCGCGCGCGCCCGAAGATCGCGGACTACCCGTTCACCACGCTCACGCCGAACCTCGGCGTGGTCGGCTGGCGCGAGCGGAGCTTCGTGGTCGCCGACATCCCCGGGCTCATCGAGGGCGCGCACGCCGGCGCCGGCCTGGGGCACCAGTTCCTCCGCCACGTGGAGCGCTGCCGCGTCCTCATCCACCTGGTGGAGGGCGCGAACCCGGAGCCGGGCCGCGCGCCCAAGGCGGACCTCGACGCGATCAACGCGGAGCTCGCCGCCTACTCCGACGAGCTGGCGAAGAAGCCGCAGATCGTGGCGGTGACCAAGATCGACGTCCCCGAGGCGCGCGCCGCCGGCGTGAAGCTGCAGAAGCTGCTGGGCCGGCGCAAGAAGCCGGTGCCGGTGCACCTCGTCTCGGCCGTCACCGGGGAGGGGCTGGACGCCCTCCTCGACGCGGTCGGGCGCGCGCTCTTCAAGGAGGCGCGGCCGCACCGCGGCGGCGGCGGCAAGAAGCTGGCGAAGCCGAGGGCGCGCGCGTGAAGCTGGGCGACCCCGCGTTCGTGCTCCCGGAGCGCCGGGCCCGCATCGACGCGGTGGTGGCGAACCGCACCCGCACGCTCACGGTGGTGATGGAGGCGTTCTGCGATCCGCAGAACGTGAACGCGGTGCTGCGCACCTGCGAGGCGTTCGGGATCCAGACGCTGCACGCCGTCGAGGGGCCCATGAAGCCCTACGACCGCAACAAGAAGATCAGCCAGAACGCCGACAAGTGGCTGGACGTGCGGCGCTGGTCCTCCACCGCCGAGTGCCTCGCCCACCTCCGCTCGGAGGGGTTCGCGATCTACGCCACGCACCTGGGCGAGCGCTCCACGCCGATGGCCGGGCTCTCCTTCGCCGGCAAGGTGGCGCTCGTGTTCGGGAACGAGCAGCGCGGCGTCTCGGAGGAGGCGCTGGCGGTCGCCGACGCCTGCTACGCGATCCCCATGCGCGGCTTCGTCCAGTCGCTGAACGTCTCGGTGGCGGCGGCCATCTCGCTCGCCCACGCGGTGGAGCGGCGCGAGGTCGAGCGCGGCCGGCACGGGGACCTGCCCGACGACGAGGCGCAGGTGCTGCGGGAGCGCTTCTACCTGCTGGCGGTGAAGCAGCGCAGCCGCATCGCGAAGGCCGAGGCGGTCCGCGACCGGATCGCGCGGCACGCGCGCACGCGCCGCTAGCGCTGCGCCGGCGGCCCGGGTGGTGCGTCCGGTGAGAGCGGCGCGGGGCGCTTCTGCGCGGCGCGCCACCCCGCGACGGCGCCCACCAGCGCGGCGGCGCCCAGCACCCAGGGCGCGGCGTGGTCGAGCGCGCGGCGGAACGGGGCGCGCTCCGCGGCCGCGAACAGCGCCAGCCCGGCGATCCCCATCACCAGCGAGAACGCGAGCGCGCCGCGCGACACCCGGCCCTTCCCCGGCCGGCCCCGGACCGCCGCGAGCCGCAGCCCGGCCGCGATCCCGACGAGCCCGGCCCCGATCGCCATCCACGCGCCGGTGAGCCCGCCCACGAGGCCGGCGAAGTCGTACGCGTTCACGGCGCGCAGCCCTCCCAGAACGCGGCCAGGTCCGGCGGGAGCGGCGCCTCCAGCCGGACCGGCGCGCGGGTGAGCGGGTGCGGCAGCTCGAGCCGCCAGGCGTGCAGCGCGTGGCGCGGCAGCCGGAGCAGCGCGAGGTCCGCGTCGGTCATCGCACGGCGGGTGAACCGGTCGAAGATCTCCTCGTCCGGCCCGTAGATCTTGTCGCCCACCATGGGCAGCCCGGCGTGCGCGAGGTGCGCGCGGATCTGGTGCTGGCGCCCGGTGCGCGGGCGGCAGGCGAGCAGCGCCACCGGCGCCCCGTCCGGCGCCCGGCGCCGGGCCAGCACCTCGAACGCGGTCTGCGAGGGCAGCCCCTCCGCGGCCACGTGCATCCGCACCCGCACGGCGGACGCGCCGGTGAGCGCGAGCGGCGCGTCCACCGTGAACGCGTCCTCCGCCGGCGCGCCCAGCGCGAGCGCGAGGTAGGTCTTGTGCACGCGGGCGTGCGCGAAGTCGCGCTTCAGGACCTTCGTCACCTCGGGCGCGGTCCCGCAGGCGAGCAGGCCGGAGGTCTCGCGATCGAGCCGGTGCGCCGGATCGACCTTGCGGTCGGGGTAGCGGAGCTTCGCGAGCGAGGTGAACGTGTTCGCCGCGTAGCGCGCGGTGGGGTGGACCGGCAGCCCGGCCGGCTTGTCCACCACCAGCAGCGCGCCGTCGTCGTGCACCACCCCGAACTCCTGGGGCGTGTCCGGCTCGGCCTCGGCGTCCTTGAGGAGCGCGAAGGAGAGGCCCGGCGCGACGCGGGTGGACGGCTTCAGCCGGCGGCCGTCGTCCGTCTCGAGGCGCTGCGCGATGAGCCGCTGCACCCGCTCGCGCGACAGCCGGCGGATCTTCTCCTGCAGGTAGCGATCGAGGCGCCACCCGGCGTAGTTCGGCTCGACCGTGAAGCGGACCCGGACCTGCTGCGTCACCGGCGCACCATACACCGGCGGCCGCCGCCGCGCCCCCGTCCCCGCGAGGCCCGGTCAGGCCCGCGCCGCCAGGAACGCGAGCACCGCGTCCGCGGCCCGCTCCCCCGCCCGGCCGTCCCAGAGCGCCGGGATGCGGCCGCGTCCCGGGCCCGCGTCGAGCGCGCGGCGGGCCTCCGCCACGATGCGCCCGGGGTCGGTGCCCACCACGTGGTTCGTGCCCTCGGCGACGGTGATCGGGCGCTCGGTGTTCTCGCGCAGCGTGAGGCAGGGGACGCCGAGCGCGGTGGACTCCTCCTGCAGGCCGCCGGAGTCGGTGAGCACCAGGCGCGCGGCGCTCGTGAGCGAGAGGAACTCGAGGTAGCCGAGCGGCTCGACCAGGCGGAGCGCGGCGGCGGCGCCGGCCAGCGCCGGGTCGGCGAGGCGGGCGCGGGTGCGCGGGTGGACCGGGAAGACCACCGGCAGCGCGCGCGCGACCTCCGCCAGCGCGCCGAGCAGCCGCCCGAGCGCGGCGGGATCGTCCACGTTGGAGGGCCGGTGGAGCGTGAGCACCGCGTACCCGCCCTCGGCGAGGCCCAGCCCGCGCCAGGTCGAGAGCGCGCGGGCGCGCGGCAGGTGCTCGCGGAGCGTGTCGATCATGAGGTTGCCGACCCGGGCCACGCGCGCCGCGGGGACGCCCTCGCGCGCGAGGTTCTCGTCGGCGTCGGGGCTCGGGGTGAGCAGCAGGTCGGAGAGGTGGTCGGTGACCACCCGGTTCAGCTCCTCCGGCATGGTCCGGTCGAAGCTGCGCAGGCCCGCCTCGAGGTGCGCCACCGGGATCCCGAGCTTCGCCGCCACCAGCGCGGCCGCCACCGTCGAGTTCACGTCGCCGGGCACGACCACCAGGTCCGGCCGCGGCGCCGCCTCGAGCAGCGCCCGCTCGAACGCGATCATCACCCGGCCCGTCTGCTCGCCGTGCGTGCCGGAGCCGACCCCCAGGTCGAGGTCGGGGCGGGGCAGCCCGAGCTCGGCGAAGAACACGCCGCTCATCCGCTCGTCGAAGTGCTGGCCGGTGTGGACGAGGCGCTGCGCCGCGCCCCGCCGGGACAGCGCCGCCATGAGCGGGGCGACCTTCATGAAGTTGGGGCGGGCGCCGACCACGTGGAGCACGAGGGCCATGTCGAAAGCTAGGCGGCCCGGCGTTCGCCCGAAATGACCCGCGAGCGCACCGGCCCGACGCGCGGCCCGGGGGCCGTTCCGAATGAATTCAGAGGCCTCGAAACCTGCCGTTGACTCGGGGGATCCCCCCGCGTACTTTGCAGTCCCGGTTTGAGACACGTCGCAGTCATCATCCCGGCCCGGTACGGCGCCACGCGCTTCCCGGGAAAGCCCCTCGCCGATCTGGCAGGCAAGCCCCTCATCGCCCATGTGGTCGAGCGCGCGCAGCGCGCGCGCGGGGTGGACGTCGTGGCCGTGGCCACCGACGACGACCGGATCGTGCGCGCCGTCCGCGCCGCAGGGGGCGAGGCCATCCTGACCGGGCCGGCCGCGACGGGCACGGACCGGGTGGCGGAGGCCGCGCGCAAGCTCGCGCCGCGGCCGGAGATCGTGGTGAACCTGCAGGGCGACGAGCCGCTCATCGAGCCGGAGGCCATCGAGGCGGTCATCGGCGCGATGGCCGGCGGCGCCCGGATGGCGACGCTCGCCCGCCCGCTCGCCGAGGGCGAGCTGGAGCGGACCCAGGTCGTCAAGGTGGTGACCCGGGCGAGCGGCGACGCGCTGTACTTCTCGCGCGCGCCCATCCCGCACCGGCGCGCCGGCGGCGAGAGCCCGCTGGCCCGCGCCCACGTGGGCATCTACGCGTTCACCGCCGAGTTCCTCGAGACGTTCACCGCGCTCGCGCCGGGCAGGCTCGAGGGCGAGGAGGCGCTCGAGCAGCTGCGGGCGCTGGAGCACGGGTACGACATCCGCGTGGCCGACACCGGCTACCGGGGTTTCGGGATCGACACGCCCGACGACCTGGAGCGCGCGCGGGCGCTCCTGGCCGCGGGGGCGTGATCCGGGGAGAGCACATGGTCAAGCGGGGAAAGAAGACGAAGTACCTGTTCGTCACCGGCGGCGTGGTGAGCTCGCTCGGCAAGGGGCTCTCGGCGGCGTCGATCGGCGCGCTGCTCGAGAACCGCGGGCTGGAGGTCCAGCACCTCAAGCTCGACCCGTACATCAACGTGGACCCGGGCACGATGAGCCCGTTCCAGCACGGCGAGGTGTTCGTCACCGACGACGGCGCCGAGACCGACCTCGACCTCGGGCACTACGAGCGCTTCACCAGCGCCAAGATGACCCGGCGGAACAACTACACCACCGGCCGCATCTACCAGAACGTCATCCAGCGCGAGCGCCGGGGCGAGTACCTGGGCAAGACCGTGCAGGTGATCCCGCACATCACCGACGAGATCAAGGCGGTGATCCGCGAGGCCGCCGGGGGCGCGGACATCCTCATCGTCGAGGTGGGCGGCACCGTCGGCGACATCGAGTCGCTGCCGTTCCTCGAGGCGATCCGGCAGATGAAGTACGACGTGGGCGAGGAGAACGCGGTCTACGCCCACCTCACGCTGGTGCCGTTCATCGCCGCGGCCGGCGAGCTGAAGACCAAGCCCACCCAGCACAGCGTCAAGGAGCTGCGCGAGATCGGCATCCAGCCCGACCTGCTGCTGTGCCGCTCGGACCGCGAGATCCCGCGCGACATGAAGGACAAGATCGCGCTGTTCTGCAACGTGGACCCCTCGGCGGTGTTCACCGCCCTCGACGTCCCGTCGATCTACGAGGTCCCGCTCTCGCTCCACCGCGAGGGGCTCGACGACAAGCTGGCCGAGCTGTTCAACATCTGGAGCCGCGCCCCGCGCCTCGAGCGCTGGGAGACCATCGTGGACAAGGTGAAGAACCCGCGCCGCGGCGAGGTGCGGATCGGCATCGTCGGCAAGTACGTGGAGCTGCACGAGAGCTACAAGAGCCTCAACGAGGCGCTGGTCCACGGCGGCATCGCCAACGACGCGCGGGTGAAGCTGGCGTTCATCGACTCGACCAAGCTGGAGGAGGGCGACCTCTCCGACCTCGACAAGGTGGACGCGATCCTGGTGCCGGGCGGCTTCGGCATCCGCGGGACCGAGGGGAAGATCCTGGGCGTGAAGTACGCCCGCGAGCACAAGGTGCCGTTCTTCGGCATCTGCCTCGGCCTGCAGATGGCCGTCATCGAGATGGCGCGCAACGTGCTCGGGCTCGCCGGCGCGAACTCGCTCGAGTTCGACGAGCAGACGCCGCACCCGGTGGTCACGCTGATGGAGGGGCAGAAGGGCGTGACCGACAAGGGCGGGACCATGCGCCTGGGCGCGTACCCCTGCGCCTTGAAGGAGGGCACCAAGGCCCGGGCGCTGTACGGCGCCGACCTGGTGCACGAGCGCCACCGCCACCGCTTCGAGTTCAACAACGACTACCGGGCCCAGTTCGAGGCGGCCGGGATGGTGTTCTCGGGCGTGAACCCCGACCTCGGCCTGGTGGAGATGATCGAGCTGCCCGGCCAGCACTTCGTGGGCTGCCAGTTCCACCCCGAGTTCCGCTCCAAGCCCTTCGCGCCGCACCCGCTGTTCGCGGGCTTCGTGAAGGCCGCCCTCGAGCACCGCGACGCGCAGCAGCGCCAGCCCTCGGCCGAGGTGAAGAAGCTCCCGGTCGGGAAGAACGGATAGCCGATGTCCCAGCCGATCCTGGCCCGCGTGGGCGGGCACCTCGTGGGCGACGGGCAGCCGCTCCTGCTCATCGCCGGGCCGTGCGTCATGGAGGACGAGGCGCACGGCCTCCGCCACGCCCGCCGCGTGAAGGAGCTCGCCGCGCAGCACGGCGTGCCGGTGGTGTTCAAGGCCAGCTTCGACAAGGCGAACCGCTCCTCCGGCAAGAGCTACCGCGGCCCCGGCCTGGAGGCGGGGCTGGCCGCGTTCCAGGCGGTGAAGCGCGAGACCGGGCTGCCGTGCCTCACCGACGTGCACGAGACCTGGCAGGCCGAGCCGGCCGGGCGGGTGGTGGACGTGCTGCAGGTGCCCGCGTTCCTGTGCCGGCAGACCGACCTCGTCATCGCCTGCGCGCGCCACGGGCGCGCCGTGAACGTGAAGAAGGGGCAGTTCCTCGCGCCGCGCGAGATGCGCCACGCGATCGCCAAGTGCCGCGAGGGCGGCAACGAGAACGTGTTCCTCACCGAGCGCGGCGCCACCTTCGGCTACGGCAACCTGGTGGTGGACATGCGCGCGCTGGTGCAGATGCGCGAGCTGGGCGTCCCGGTGTGCATGGACGCCACCCACAGCGTGCAGATGCCGGGCTCGGGCGGCGACACCACCGCCGGCGACCGGCAGTTCGTGGCGCCGCTGGCGCGCGCGGCCGCCGCCGTCGGCATCGACGCGCTGTTCATGGAGATCCACGAGGACCCGGCGGTGGCGAAGTCCGACGGGCCCAACTCGCTCGACTTCCCCACCGCCGACCGCGTGCTCCGCGAGGTGCTGGCCGTCCGGCGCGCGCTGGGGCAGCCGTGACCGAGGCCGAGCTCCTCGCCCGCGCCGCGCGCGTCCGGCTGGTGCTGCTGGACGTGGACGGCGTGCTCACCGACGGCCGGCTCTACTACGGCCCGGACGGCGAGGCGCTGAAGGTGTTCGACGTGAAGGACGGCCACGGCATCGTGCTCCTGCGCGAGCACGTGCCGTTCGGCGTCGTCTCCGGCCGGCCGGGCAAGGCCTCGGAGGCGCGCCTGCGCGAGCTGCGCTTCCAGCACCTGGTGTTCGGAGAGCGCGACAAGCTGGCCGGCTACGCGCGCCTGGCGCACCTCGGCGTCCCCGACGCCGAGGTGGCGTACATGGGCGACGACGTGAACGACGTGCCGCTGCTCGCGAAGGTGGGCCTCGCCGCCTGCCCCGCCGACGCGCGGCCCGAGGCGAAGGCGGTCGCGCACCTCGTCACCGCCGCGCCGGGCGGCCGCGGCGCGGTGCGCGAGCTGTGCGACCTGCTGCTCCGCGCCCGCGGGCTGTAGGCGCGACCTCCAGGGCCGAGGCCGCGCGGGGCTGACGATCGCCCCGGATCCCGTGCTAGCGTGCGCCCGCCATGGCCGTACCGCTCCGCAAGCGGATCAAGAGGAGCGTCCGCTCCGCGCTGGTCCGCGCCGCCCTCTGGATTCTGGGCCTGCTGCCCCTCGGCCCCGCGCTCGCGCTCGGCGGGCTGGTGGGCCGCGCCGCCTACCACCTCGCCCGCGGCACCCGCCGGCTCGCGCTCGGGAGCCTCGCCGTCGCGTTCCCGGAGAAGCCCGAGGCCGAGCGCGAGGCCATCGCCCGCGCCATGTTCGTGCACCTCGGGCGCACCGCGCTCGAGCTCGCCGCGATCCGCAGCTACGACGCGCGGCTCGAGACCTACGTCGAGCTGTCGCCGCCCGGGCTGCTCCAGGAGGTCATCGCGCGCGGGCGCGGCATGGTGTTCGTCACCGGCCACGTGGGGAGCTGGGAGCTCCTCGCCCGCCGCATCGCCCGGGCCGGCATCCCGAACGCCGTGATCGCCAAGGCCGGCGGCGACGCCGGGCTGAACCGGGTGGCGGAGCGCTTCCGGGCCGCCGGCGGGGTCACCACGCTCTGGCGCGAGAACCCCGACACCGGCCGCGCCATCATCCGCACCTTCCGGCAGGGGAAGGCGCTCGGGCTGCTCATCGACCAGGACACGAAGGTCCAGGGCGTGTTCGTCCCGTTCTTCGGCCGGCTCGCGTACACGCCGCGCGCCGCGGCCGACCTCGCGCTGCGCTTCGGCGCGCCGGTGGTGGTCGGCACGATCCGGCGCCGCGGGCCGCGCGCCGGGGACGGCCACCTCCTCGAGTGCGTGGAGATCCCGTTCGCCGCCGACCCGCCCGACCGCGAGGCCGAGGCGGTGCGGCTCACCGCCGCCTGCTCTGCCGCCCTGGAGGCAGCCATCCGGCGGAACCCCGCCGAGTGGGTGTGGATGCACCAGCGCTGGAAGACGCGCCCCGAAGGCGAGGCCCAGGCCGGCGGTCCCCAAGCAAAGGCAATGCCGAAAAGCGCTGAGCTTTCACGCGGCTAGGGCGCCCGGGCATAAAGCAAGGTCTGTGCCTGTCGATCCAGCAAGGAAAGAATGCTATGTTTCAGCGGCTTTGGATGCGGACGGCGGCCGGGTTGGCCGCCGCTCTCGCGCTCGGGCTCGGCACCGGATGCCAGCCCGCCCAGCCCGTGGAGGCGCGTGACGTGGTGCCTGAGCTGATGCTCGAGGGGGTTCGGTTCCGCGTCTGGCGGGAGGCGGACCTGCGCGTCGAGGGCGAGGCGCGCACCGCGACCCTGGAGCGCGACTCGACCCTGCTCCGGGCCCGCGACGTCGTGGCGGTCCTCCCGCGCGCTGGGGACCCGGTGCGGATCGCCGCGCCGGAAGGCTCGGGGGTCCTGTCTGCTCACACCTTCGAGGCGCGCGGCGGTGTCACGGTGCGTCACCAGGACGACGTCGCCCGGACGCCCAGCGCCCGGTACACGCCCGAGGGAGAGGGCGGGATGGTCCGCGGCGACCAGGCGCTCACCGTGGACGGGCGCGGCTACCGGCTCCAGGGCACCGGGTTCGTGCTCGACGCCGGCACCGGCGAGCTGACGCTGGGCGGCAGCCCGCGGCTGACCGGCGGGGGGGAGCCGCGGTGATCGCGCTCCTCGCCGCCGCGCTGCTCGCCGCCGCTCCGGCGCCGGCCCAGGGCAAGCCCGCCGCCGTGCGGCCCGCCGCGAGGGGCGCGGCGCGGACGGCCCCCGACTACCGCGTGGACGCCGCCGAGGTCCGGTACGCGTTCCAGCGCCGCGAGGTGGTGTTCACCGGCAAGCCGGTGACGCTCACCCGCGACGACGCGGTGCTGACCTGCGCGCGCCTCGAGGCGAAGAACGACGAGGCGGGCGTGATCGAGACCGCGGTGTGCCGCGGCGACGTGAAGCTGGTCCGCGGGGAGCGCACCGTCACCTGCCAGACCGCCACCTACGAGAACGCGCCCGCGCGGGTGACCTGCGACGGCGCGGCGGTGCTGCGCGATCGCGGCACCGAGGCGCACGGTCAGCGGCTCGTGTACGAGCTGCGCACCGACGAGGTGAAGCTGGAGGGCGGCGGCGCGCCGGTCCGGATCACCGTGCCGGGCGCCGAGGTGGAGCAGCGGCGGCGCGAGCTGGACGCGCAGCGCAAGGAGCGGGGGAAGTGACCGCGGCCGCCGGCGACGGGCTCCTCAGGGCCGAGGGGCTGGTGAAGTCCTACCGCGGCCGCCGCGTGGTGGACGGCGTGTCCTTCCACGTCGCGCCGGGCGAGGTGGTGGGGCTGCTCGGCCCGAACGGCGCCGGCAAGACCACCTCGTTCAACATGGTGGTGGGGCTGGTGGTGCCGGAGAAGGGGAAGGTGACGCTCGGCGAGCACGATGTCACCCGGCTTCCCATGCACCGCCGCGCGCGGCTCGGCGTCGGGTACCTGCCGCAGGAGGCGTCGATCTTCCGCAAGCTCACCGTCCGGCAGAACTTCGTGGGCGTGCTGGAGGCGCTCGGCGTCGGGCGGGCCGAGCGCAACGCGCGCGCCGCGGCGCTGCTCGCCGAGTACCGCCTGGAGAAGGTCGCGGACTCGCTGGGCGAGCAGCTCTCCGGCGGCGAGCGCCGCCGCGCCGAGGTGGCGCGGAGCCTGCTCTCCAGCCCCCGGTACATCCTGTTCGACGAGCCGTTCGCCGGCGTGGACCCGATCGCGGTGGGCGAGCTGCAGCGCCTCATCGGCGGCCTGCGCGATCGCGGCATCGGCGTCCTCATCACCGACCACAACGTGCGCGAGGCGCTCGGCATCTGCGGGCGCGCGTACATCCTCTCCTCGGGCTCGATCCTCGAGCAGGGCACGCCGGTCGAGATCGCCGCCAGCCCCCGCGCGCGGGCCGTGTACCTCGGCGACAAGTTCAGGCTGGACGACCACCAGCCAGCGGAGCCTCGATGAGCCTCGAGCTGAAGCAGCACCTCAAGATGACCCAGCAGCTGGTGATGACGCCCCAGCTGCAGCAGGCCATCAAGCTCCTGCAGCTCTCGCGCATGGAGCTGGTCGATCTCATCCGCACCGAGATGACCGAGAACCCCATGCTGGAGGGGGCGGACGAGAACGACGAGCAGGCGGTGCCCGACGGCGCCAGCCCCGCCGAGCAGGCCGAGATCGAGGCGAAGCCCGAGCACAAGGAGGCGGAGAAGGCCGAGGAGGTGAAGGGCGAGGAGGGCGCGAACGAGATCGACTGGGACCAGTACCTCGACCAGTACCAGCTCCAGGGCCACACCGCGCCGTCCAACCGCGGCCTCTCCGACGAGGAGATGCCCGGCTACGAGGCCACGCTCACCAAGAAGACCGACCTCGTCGATCACCTGGTGTGGCAGCTGCGCCTCTCGAACTTCACGCCCGAGGAGGAGCAGGTCGCGATGCTCATCATCGGGAACCTCGACGACGACGGCTACTTCAAGATGCCGGCGGTGGAGGGCGAGGCCGACGAGGCCACCTCGCGCGACCCGCTGGTGCGGGTCGCGTTCGAGTCGGGGCAGGGGATCGAGGTCGCCGAGCGGGTGCTGCGCAAGGTGCAGACGTTCGATCCGCTGGGCGTCGCCGCCCGCAACCTGCGCGAGTGCCTGATGATCCAGGTGGACGCGCTCAACGCCGACACGCCCGAGATCGTCGCGATCATCGAGCGCCACCTGAAGCACCTCGAGTCGAAGAACTACCAGGCCATCGCCAAGGACCTGAAGGTTCCCATCGAGGAGGTGGTGAAGGCGGTGAAGGTGATCAGCCGCCTCGAGCCGAAGCCGGGCCGCGCCTACTCCGGCGAGGAGGCGCAGTACATCACCCCCGACGTCTACGTCCACAAGATGGGCGACAAGTACGTCACGGTCCTCAACGACGACGGCCTCTCGAAGCTGCGCATCTCCGGCATGTACCGCGCCGCGCTCAAGAACGGCGAGGCGGGCAAGGCGAAGGAGTACATCCAGGAGAAGCTGCGCAGCGCGGTGTGGCTCATCCGCTCCATCCACCAGCGGCAGCGGACCATCTACAAGGTCACCGAGTCGATCGTGAAGTTCCAGCGCGACTTCCTCGACAAGGGGATCGCGCACCTGAAGCCGCTCATCCTGCGCGACGTGGCCGAGGACATCGGGATGCACGAGTCCACCGTCTCGCGCGTCACCACGAACAAGTACGTCCACACGCCGCAGGGCATCTACGAGCTGAAGTTCTTCTTCAACTCGGCCATCCAGAAGACCGGCGGCGACGAGATCGCGAGCGAGGCGGTGAAGAACCACATCCGCCAGATCGTGGCGGCCGAGGACCCGAAGCACCCGCACTCGGACCAGAAGATCGTCGAGCTCCTGAAGGGCCAGAACATCGAGATCGCCCGCCGCACCGTCGCGAAGTACCGCGAGGTGCTGGGGATCCTGCCCAGCTCGAAGCGCAAGAAGTACTTCTAGCCGCCCGCGGCGTCCCGGGAACCGGCGACGGGGCGGCCCCGCGCGCGGCGGCCGGCCGGGCGCCCGATCGCGGCAGCGCGCACGCCCCGTCAGGCCCGAGGCAGGGGCGAACGCCGGATCGATCGCGGCGGCCCTGGGGTATTATGACCTCGACATGTTGCCAGCTCCGGCAGCATTCGCGGCCGCGGCACCGACGGGAAACAGCGCCCGCCGGACCGCGGCCGAAGCATTTGCGGTCCTCCCAAGGAGGCGGTTCATGCAGGTGAACATCACCTTCCGGCATCTGGATCCCACCGAAGCCCTCAAGGCCCACGTCCGCGATCGCGTCGAACGGGTGCAGAAGTACATCGACCGGCCGACCGAGGCGTACGCGGTCCTCCACCTGGAGAACCTGAAGCACCACGCAGAGCTGACCGTGAAGGCGGGGCGCTTCCTGCTGCGCGGCACCGCCAAGACCGGGGACATGTACGCGTCGATCGACGCGGCCGCCGACAAGATCGAGCGGCAGCTGAAGAAGCACAAGGAGAAGCTCCTCAACCACAAGGCCGCCGCCGCGGGCACGGAGCGCCCGACGCTGGACGTCCGGCACGACGTGCTCGGGATCCTCGAGGACCCCTCGCGCCCGAGCCACAAGGTCATCAAGAGCACCGAGTTCCAGGCGAAGCCCATGTCGCTCGACGAGGCGATCCTCCAGCTCGACCTCCTCGACGCGAACTTCTACGTGTTCCAGAACACGGAGGACCGGAGCATCAACGTGGTGTACCGGCGCGACGACGGGAACGTCGGCCTCATCGAGGCGCGCCCGGCCTGATCGCGGCGGCGGGGCGCGGCGTCCCCGGGCGCCGCGTCCCGCCCGTCGCGGCTCCGGCGCGACGCCGCGGCCGCCTTGCCTTCTTGCCCACACGTTGCCACCTGTGTTAGCTGACGCCGGTCCGCCATGAAGATCGTCGAGTTCCTCCGGTCCGACGCCGTGATCGCCAGCCTCTCCGGGCAGGCGGCGCCCGCCGTGCTGGCCGAGCTGGTCCGCCCGCTCGCGGCCAGCCAGAAGGTGGACGGGCAGCGGCTCGTCGAGACGCTGCTCGATCGCGAGAAGCTCGGCTCCACCGGCATCGGCGAGGGCGTGGCCATCCCGCACGGCAAGGTCCCGGGCCTGCCCGGCCTGATGGCGAGCTTCGGCCGATCCGCCGGCGGCGTGGACTTCCGGGCCATCGACGGGAAGCCCACGCACCTGTTCTTCGCCCTGTTCGCCCCCGAGAACTCGGCCGGCACGCACCTCAAGGCGCTCGCCCGGATCAGCCGGATCTTCAAGAACCCGGCCTTCCGCGAGGCGATCATGAAGGCGCCCGGGTCGGCCGAGATCTACCGCCTCATCGAGGCGGAGGACGCGAAGTACTGACGTCCCGCCGGGCGCCCGCCCGGTCGCCGGCCATCCGCCACGCTGCGCCGTAACTCCGCGTCTACACGGGGATTCCCTGCGTCGCCGCGGCGCTCGGGGGGTGCCCCGTCTGGGTTTGACGTGGAGCGGAGCGGCCGGGTATGGTCGCGCCCGGCCCGGGAGGAAGCGAGCGGTGGGATCCATCATGAAGATCGACTGCAGCGGCATGCGCTGCCCGCAGCCGGTGCTGAAGCTGGCGGTCGAGACCGCCGAGACGCCGTCCGGCACGATGGTCGAGATCACCGGCGACTGCCCCACGTTCGAGAAGGACATCCGCACCTTCTGCGAGCGCCGCCGCAAGACCCTGCTCTCGGTCCGCGGCGACGGCGTGAAGACGGTGATCCAGATACAGTACTGAACGGGATCCGCCCGCCCTTCGACGGGCTCGGGCGAGCGGAGCCGGACGGACCGCTCGCGGTGAGCCTGCCCTTCGGCGGGGCTCAGGGTGAGCGGACCCGGAGACCGCTCGCGGTGAGCCTGTCGAACCGCGAGCAGAGCGGGCACCACGATGGCGTCGAGCCGGATCGGCCTCTACTTCTGCCGCTGCGGCCCGAACCTCGGGCGCGCGGTGCGGCTGCCCGATCTCTCCGCGCCCGGCGCGTTCCCGGCCGCCGCCGACGTCGCCGTCCACGACGTGCTCTGCTCGCCGGAGGGCCAGGCGTGGCTCGCCGAGCGGATCCGCGCCCGCGGGCTGGATCGCGTGGTGCTGGGCGCCTGCTCGCCGCGCGAGCACGAGCACACGTTCCGCGGCGTCCTCGCCGGCGCGGGGCGCTCGCCCTGGCAGCTCCACATGGTGAACCTGCGCGAGCAGGTCGAGTGGCTGGGCGGCGCGCCCGCGGACGTGACCGCGCGCGCCCGGCGCCTCGTGGCCGCCGGCCTGGCGCGGGTGGCGCTGCAGCGGCCGCTGCCCGAGGCCGACGTGGAGGTGAGCGCCGACGCGCTGGTGGTGGGCGGCGGCGCGGCGGGGATCTCGGCGGCGCTGGCGCTCGCGCAGAAGGACCGCAAGGTCGTGCTGGTGGAGCGCGCGCACGCGCTGGGCGGGCTCGCGAACCGGCTCGACGAGGTGTTCCCGGACCTCGCCTGCGCGAGCTGCTTCATGGAGCCGGCGCTCGATCGCGTCCTGCACTCGGACCGCGTCGAGGTGGTGACCGGCGCCGAGGTCCGGCGGGTGCGGGGCTCGGCCGGGCGGTTCACGGTGGAGCTGGCCGTCGCGCCGCGCCACGTGGATCCGGCCGCGTGCCTGGGCTGCGCGGAGGTGTGCGGCGCCGCCTGCCCGGTCGAGCTGGCCGATCCGCCGGGCGGCGGGCCGGCCCGCAAGGCCATCCACCTGCCGTACCCGGGGTGCCTGCCGCACGCGGCGGTGGTGGACCGCGCCGCGTGCCTGCCCGGTTGCGACGCGTGCGCGGGCGCCTGCCCGTTCGGCGCGGTGCGCCTCGGCGAGGCCCCGCGCCTGGGCGAGGTGGAGGTGGGCGCGATCGTGATCGCGACCGGCCTCGAGCCCGGCGCGGTGGACGGGCCGGAGGGCCTCGTGTCCTCCTACCAGCTCGAGCGGATGCTCCACCCGGACGGTCCCACCGGCGGCGCGCTGCGCGGCGCGGGCGGGCGGACGCCGGAGGCCGTGCTGCTCGCCACCACCGCGGCGGAGGCCGACGGGGAGCTGGCGCTGCGGGAGGTGCTGAAGCTCGCGCAGCGCGTCCGCGCCCGGCTGCCCTCGGCGCGGGTCGCGGTCGCGGGCGGGCTCGATCGCGCGCCGCAGCTCGCCGGCCTGGCGGCCGCGCTCCGGCGCGACGGGGTCGAGCTGCTCCCGGGGGCGCTCGTCGAGGGCGGCGTCGCGGCGGCGGCGGCGGGCGCGCTCGAGGTCCGGCTGGCCGAGCCCGGCGGCGGCACCACGCGCCGGCGGGCTGACCTCGTCGCCGTGCACGCGCCCTCGCGCGGCTCGAGCGGCGCCGCGGCGCTCGCCGCGCTCCTGCGCCTCGCGCCCGACGGCCGCGGGTTCCTGGGCGACGGCGGCGCGAGCCCGTTCGAGCCCACCGCCACCCGCACCGCCGGCGTCTACGTGGCGGGCGCGGCCGCCGGCCCGCGGAGCATCCGCGAGGCCATCCGCGACGGCGCCGCGGCGGCCGGCCAGGTGCTCGCCACCCTGCGGCCCGGGGAGCGGCGCGCGCTCGAGCCGCTCGCGGCCGAGGTGGACGCGGCGCTGTGCGGCGGCTGCGGAATGTGCGTCGCCGCCTGCCCGTTCGGCGCGATGGTGATCGACGGCGCGGACGGGAAGGCGAGGGTGCTGGCGGGGGACTGCCGCGGCTGCGGCACGTGCGCGGCGGCCTGCCCGACCGGCGCGGCCAGCGCCCGCCACTTCACCCGCGCGCAGATCGCGGCGGAGATCTCCGCGCTGCTGGCGGGGAGGTGAGCGGGGTGGCGCACCAGCCGCGCATCGTGGCGTTCCTGTGCAACTGGTGCGCGTACGCCGCCGCGGACCGCGCCGGGCAGCAGCGCCTGGAGATGCCGCAGAGCCTGCTCACCGTGCGCGTGATGTGCACGGGGCGGGTGGAGCCGGGCTTCGTGCTCCAGGCCTTCCGCGAGGGCGCCGACGGCGTGCTGGTGGCCGGCTGCCACCCGGGCGAATGCCACTACCTCGACGGCAACCTGCGCGCCGCCGCCCGCGGCGCGGTGCTGGCGCGGGCGCTCGAGCAGGCCGGGATCGAGCCGGAGCGCTTCCGGATGACCTGGGCGGGCGCGAACGAGGCCGAGCGGCTCGCCGGCGAGGTCCGCGAGATGACCGCCGCGCTCCGCGCGCTCGGGCCGCTCGACTACCCGCGCCGCGCGCTCGACGGCGCCGGGCTCGACGCCGCGCTCGCCGGGGCCGGCCCCGGGGCCGCCGCCGCGCTGCCGCCGCGCGCGCCCGGGAAGCCGCGCGTCGCCTTCTACTGGAACGCCTCCTGCGGCGGCTGCGAGGAGGCGGTGGTGGACCTGGGCGACGGCTTCGCCGGCCTGCTGGAGCGCGTCGAGGTGGTGCTCTGGCCGGTCGCGACCGACCACAAGCGCGCCGACGTGGAGGCGCTGCCCGACGGCGGGATCGACCTCGCGTTCGTGAACGGCGCGGTGCGCCTCGACGAGCAGGAGGAGTGGGCGCGGCTGCTGCGCCGGAAGGCGCGCACGGTGGTCGCGTTCGGCGCCTGCGCGCACCTCGGCGGCGTGGTGGGGCTGGGGAACCTGTCCGAGCCGGAGGCGCTGCTCGAGGCCGCCTACCGCGCGCCGCCCAGCGTCTCGAACCCGGAGGCGCCGCTGCCGGGGGGGCCGGTCCGCGCGGACGGCGCGACGCTCTCCCTGCCGGTGCTCCTGCCGCGCACGCTCACGCTCGCCGACGTGGTCTCGGTGGACTACACCATCCCCGGCTGCCCGCCCTCGCCCGCGGTGGTGCAGGCCGCGCTCGACGCGCTGCTCGGCGACGCTCCCCCGCCGCGCGGCGCGGTGCTCGCGCCGGACGTCTCGCTCTGCGAGGACTGCCCGCGCAAGGGCTCGCGGCCGGAGCGCATCGAGCTCCACGCGCTGCGCCGGCTCGCCACCTCCGCCGTCGATCCCGAGCTGTGCTTCCTCGCCCAGGGGCTCGTGTGCATGGGCCCGGCGACGCGCCAGGGCTGCCAGCCCGGCTGCGTCGAGGCGGGGATGCCCTGCCGCGGCTGCTTCGGGCCGCTCGACGGCGTGCGCGACGGCGGCGCGGCGATGCTCTCCGGCTTCGCCTCGCTGCTGGGCGGCGCCGACCCGGCCGCGCTCGGGGCGGCGGTGCCGGATCCGGCGGGCACGTTCTGGCGCTACTCCTACGCGGCGGCGCTGCTGCCGCGGCGCGTGCGGCCGGCCGGGCCGGCCGGGGAGGGCGCGTGACCCGGCGGATCACCATCGACCCCATCACCCGGCTCGAGGGGCACGGGAAGATCGAGATCCTCCTCGACGACCGCGGCGACGTGGAGAGCGCGTTCCTGCAGGTCCCGGAGCTGCGCGGCTTCGAGCGCTTCTGCGTGGGCCGCCCGGCCGAGGAGATGCCGCAGCTCACGGCGCACGTGTGCGGCGTGTGCCCGGCGGCGCACCACATCGCCGCGGTGCAGGCGCTCGACGCGCTCTACGGCGTCGCGCCGCCGGCGGCGGCCCGGCTCGCCCGCGCGCTCTACTACCAGCTCTTCATCTTCGAGGATCACCTCCTCCACTACTGGTACATGGGCGGCCCGGACTTCTACGCGGGCTCGGACGCGCCCGCGCCCATGCGCAACATCCTCGGCGTGCTCGCGAAGGTCGGCGCCGACCTGGGCAAGCGGATCCTCTCGGCCCGGCGCGAGGCGCGCGAGCTGATGGCGGCGCTGGCCGGGCGCACCGTGCACCCGGTGTTCGCGCTGCCGGGCGGGATCTCGAAGGCGGTGGACGCCGCCACGGTGGAGCGCGCCCGCGCGCTCGCGCCCGGGCTGGTGCGGTTCGCGGAGGACACGCTCGCGTCGTTCCGCGCCGCGGTGCTCGACCACCCGGAGTACTCGGAGGCGCTCGCGAGCGAGGCGTACCGGGTCCGCTGCCACTCGATGGGCATGGTGGACGGCGGCGGCCGGCTCGCGTTCCTGGACGGGCGGCTGCGGGTGATCGACCCGGCCGGCCGCGAGCTGGCGGCGTTCGCGCCGCGCGACTGGCTCGACCACCTGGCCGAGCGGGTCGAGCCCTGGACGTACGCGAAGCTCACCTACCTGAAGGCGAAGGGCTGGACGGGGTTCACCGAGGGCGACGACACCGGGCTCTACCGCGTCGGCCCGCTGGCGCGGCTGAACGTGGCGCGCGCGATGGCCACGCCGCGCGCCGAGGCGGAGCGGCAGCGGCTGTTCGAGGCGCTGGGCTGGCCGGCGCACCAGACGCTGGCGTTCCACTGGGCGCGGCTGGTCGAGGCGCTCCAGGCGGCGGAGACCGCGCAGCAGCTGGCGGGCGATCCGCGCCTCGGCGATCCGCACGTGCGCGAGGTGCCGGCGCCGCTCCCCGGGCCGCGCGAGGGCGTGGGGGCGGTGGAGGCGCCGCGGGGCACGCTGTTCCACCACTACGCCGCCGACGCGGACGGGATCCTCACCGCCGCGAACCTGGTGGTCGCGTCCCAGCACAACGCCGCGCCGGTGCAGGTCTCGGTGCGCAAGGCGGCGAAGGGGCTCATCCGCGGCGGGAAGGTGGACGCGGCGCTCCTGAACCGCCTGGAGATGGCGTTCCGCGCCTACGATCCCTGCAACGCCTGCGCGTCGCACGCGCTGCCCGGCGAGCTGCCGCTGGTGGTCACGGTGCGCGGCGCCGACGGCGCGGTGCGCGAGGTGATCCGGCGGCGCGTGCCGGAGGACGCGGACTGATGGCGGCGCACGCGCGCCTCGGTCCCGCTCGCGGTTCGACGGGCTCACCTCGAGCGGCGCTTCGAACGGCCGCTCGCCCCCGGCCTGTCGAGGGGCGAGTGGATGGCGCTCGGTCCGGCCGGGCCCCGCCTCGAGCCCGCCACGGGTGGCCATGGGCCCGGTCCTGATCCTGTGCCTCGGCAACCCGCTCCGCCGCGACGACGCGGTGGCGCTGCACGTGGCGGCGCGGCTCTCGGCCCGCCCCGAGCCCGGCGTCGAGGTCCGGACCAGCGCCCGGGCCGGGCTGTACCTGCTCGACGACATGGAAGGCTTCGACCGCGTGGTGGTGGTGGACGCGGTGCGCACCGGGGCGGCGCCGCCCGGCACCGTGCACGCGCTGCCGCTCGAGGCGATCCACGCGCCCGAGGGGCCGTCGCCGCACGCCATCGGCCTCCCCTCGGCCGTCGCCCGCGCCCGCGCCGCCGGCGCGCCGGTGCCGTCGCGGATCCAGCTCGTGGCGGTCGAGGTCGAGATCCTGGACGAGGTGGGCGAGGGGCTCACCCCCGCGGTGGCCGCGGCCGTCCCGGCCGTGGAGTCGGCCGCGCGCGCCGCCGCCCGCGCGCTGGCGGGCGCCGCCGGTTAGACGATCCGGCGTGCTGCTCGCCGAGCTCGCCGAGGTCTCCCGCGCGGTGGCCGCCACCCCGGCGCGCCTGGAGAAGATCGCGCGCCTCGCCGACGCGCTCGGCCGGCTCGCGCCGGACGAGCGCGCGGTGGGCGCGAGCTGGCTCGCCGGCGACCTGCCCGGTGGGCGCGTCGGCATCGGCGCGGCCACGCTGCGGGCGGCGCTCGAGGCGGCGCCGCCGGAGCGCAGCGGGCCGGGGCTCACGGTGGCGGAGGTGGACGCCGCCCTCCGCCGCATCGCGGCCGTGGCCGGCCCGGGCTCCGGCGCCGCGCGCCGCCGGGAGCTGGACGCGCTCCTCGCCCGCGCCGGCAACCCCGAGCGCCGGTTCCTCGCGGCGCTCGTCCTCGGCGAGCTGCGCCAGGGCGCGCTGGAGGGCGTCCTCGCCGATGCGGTGGCGAAGGCGGCGGGGCTCCCCGCGGCGGAGGTCCGGCGCGCGGCCATGCTCGCGGGCGCGCTCCCGCCCGTCGCGGAGGCGGCGCTCTCCGAGGGCGCCGCCGGGCTGGCGCGCTTCCGGCTGCGGGTGGGGGAGCCGGTGTCGCCCATGCTGGCCCAGACCGCGGCGGACGTGGACGAGGCGCTCCGGGCGCTCGGCGGCGAGGCCGCGCTGGAGTGGAAGCTCGACGGCGCGCGGATCCAGGCGCACCGCGACGGCGAGGCGGTGCGGGTGTTCTCGCGCTCGCTGCGCGACGTGACCGCGGCGGTGCCGGAGGTGGTGGCGCTCCTGCGCGCCGCGCCCGAGCCGCGGCTCGTGCTCGACGGCGAGGCCATCGCGCTCCGCGCCGACGGCACGCCCGAGCCGTTCCAGGTCACCATGCGCCGCTTCGGCCGGAAGCTGGACGTGGAGCGGCTCGCGCCCGAGCTGCCGCTGACCGCGTTCTTCTTCGACGCGCTGGTGGCCGGCGGCGCGGAGCTGCTGGCGCGCCCCGAGCGCGAGCGCTGGGCCGCGCTCGCGCGGGCCATCCCGGCGGAGCGCCGCGTCCCGCGGCTCGTCACCCGCGATCCCGCCGAGGCCCGCGCGTTCCTCGAGGACGCGCTCGCCCGCGGCCAGGAAGGCGTGGTGGCGAAGGCGCTCGACGCACCCTACGAGGCCGGCCGCCGCGGCGCCGCGTGGCTCAAGGTGAAGCGCGCGCACACGCTCGACCTCGTGGTGCTCGCCGCGGAGTGGGGGAGCGGCCGGCGCCGCGGCTGGCTCTCGAACCTGCACCTCGGCGCGCGCGACCCCGCCTCCGGCGGCTTCGTGATGCTCGGGAAGACGTTCAAGGGCATGACCGACGCCATGCTCGCGTGGCAGACCGACCGGCTGAAGGCGCTCGCCACCGGGCCGCTCGACGCCTGGCAGGTCCCGGTGCGCCCGGAGCTGGTCGTGGAGGTCGCGTTCGACGGGATCCAGTCCAGCCCCCGGTACCCCGGCGGCCTCGCCCTCCGCTTCGCGCGCGTGAAGCGCTACCGCGAGGACAAGCGCCCCGAGGACGCGGACACGATCGAGACGGTGCGGGGGCTGTACGGAGGGTGAGGGGGGCGAATCGGGCGGGCTTCGAGGGTGCGAGGGCGTCCGGGACCGGGTCCGCGTGCCCGGAGCCGCGGCGGAGCGATCGGCTCGCGAGAGGCCCGAGGGCGGGGCGGGGGCGCGTCAGGCGGAGCTGGCGTGGCGTGTCCCCGCGTACGAATCCATCAGCGCGTCCCCGAGGACCCGGCGCGCTTCCTCGAGGTTGTGACCTCGGCAGCGGATCCGGAGGTTGTCCACGGTCGAGGCCCCGCCGCGCGCCCGCGGCACGACGTGGTCGAGCTCGAGCCGATGCGTGGAGCCGCATCGCTCGCCGGACGCGAGGACGAACGTGCACCGCCCGCCGTCGCGCTCCCAGACCGCGCGGCGGACGTGGGCCGAGATGTGGTCCGGCTTCGAAGGACGGACGCGCTCCTTCGGCTTGGCTGTGAGCCCCGTGCGGCGTGCCCGCTCGGCCAGGAGCTGGTCCAGCGCCGCCTCGAGGACGTTCTCCCGGGTGGCGCCCGGCATCGAGTGGGAGAGCGCATCGCGGGCGGCATCGAGCTTCCTGAGGAAGGCTTTGGAGACCGTGAGGTGCATGCGGGCCTGGTCCGCGCAGAGCCAGTCCACCGAGCTCCGTTTCGCGACCGGCACCACGGCGCAGGCCGCCTGCGGCACGGGCGCGAGCGGCTCCGGCACGGAGACGGCCGAACCCATTTCATGCGCATGAAATGAAACGACCCGGTCGGGTTCCGACGAGGACGCGGCGTCGCGTGATGCCGGCTCCGGGACGGCCACGAGCGCGTTGGCCCGGAGCGGCACCACGAGCTCGCGGTGGGGCGGGTTCTCGACTGGACGGATGGACGCAGCCACGCCCGCTGCATCCCGGCTCGACAGTCCGAAGAACCGCGGCAGGACCTCCGCGCAGTTCTCGGACGTCACCACCTTCGCCAGCTCGCAGACGGACGACAGGCAGAGCTTCCCTTCGCGAAGCGCCTCCTCGATCGCCGGGTACCGGTTGATGAGCTCGGCGGCCGTCTTGCGAAGCTGGGCCGAGCCCGCCGAGAGCCTTCGCGTGCGATGCTTCGGGCATGGGACAACGCCACCGAGTTCACGAAGCGTCTCGTCGACCTGCTCCGTGCCGAGCGCCACGCCATGGCGGAGTCAGTTCGCCCATCGTGAAACGCACGAGGATCGCACAGGACGGGCGAACGCCATCAGGGTTCCGCGACCCCTCCGCTCGTTGCCCGGCACCGCCGCCACGCCGTTCAGGCTCACCAGGCCCCTGCGCCCCAGCGATCCCGCTCGCGGGCTTCGCTCCCGGCGCCAACTCCGTCAAGCGCGCAGCGCGTTCCCGTTGGGCTGCAAGCGGATAGTCACTTTCAGTGAGTGACCTGGCGCACGCCCTCCGCGCCCCGCGCCGCACCCACGAGCTCTCGCGAGCCGATCCCCGCAGCGCCGGTTCCGGTCACGCGGGCCGGCTCCCGAGCGTCGCTTCCCCCTCGAAGCCGACCCCACGCTCGCCCTTCGACAAGCTCAGGGCGAGCGGACACCCACGCCCTTCGACAAGCTCAGGGCGAGCGGACACCCACGCCCTTCGACGAGCTCAGGGCGAGCGGACGCCTAATGATTCACGAAGTGGAACAGCCGATTCCACCGCGGCCCGCCCGGCCCCCAGGACGCGAGCGCGATCCAGGCGCGGCCCTTGATGCGGCCGACGGGGACGGGGCCGAACACGCGGCTGTCGGCGGAGTGGTCGCGGTGGTCGCCGGCGAGCCACACCGTGCCCTCCGGCACCTTCTGCGGCGGCACGTCACCGCACTCCTGGTACGGGGTGCAGTACGTGTGGTAGCGGTGCGGCCCGAGCTGCTCGACCGCGTCCACGCACGGCTCCTCGCGCCAGCCGCTGCCCTCGGGGCGGTCCCAGTAGCCGCACGAGCCGGCGATCCGCTCGCGGGGCACGGGCTGGCCGTTCAGCACCAGGTGCCCGTCCACGATCTCGACCGTGTCGCCGCCGACCGCCACCACCCGCTTGATGAGGTCGTCGTCGCGCGGGTTCCCCGGCGGCGCGAGCAGCACCACGATGTCGCCGCGCTTCGGGGTGGCCCAGGTGGCCTGGGCGGTCGCCGTGAACGGCAGCCGCGCGCCGTAGGCCCACTTCTCCACGATGACGTAGTCGCCGATCTCCAGCGTCGGCAGCATCGAGCCCGACGGGATGTAGACGGCCTCGTAGAGGAACGTCCGGAAGGCGAGCACCGCGAGGATGGTGAGCGTCCAGCCCCGTACCTCTCTCATCACCTTCGCTCTGTCCACGCGCCGCCGCTCTCCTATTCGATCCGCATCGCCTCCACCGGGTCGAGCTTCGAGGCTCGGGCGGCCGGGTAGATGCCGAACAGCAGCCCGGCCCCGCAGGCAGAGGCGAGGGAGAGTATCACCGCCCACGCCGGGATGCTCGCGGGAACGTCGAACACGGTCCGGGCCCCCAGGGCCAGCCCGGCGCCGACCAGCACGCCCACCAGGCCGCCCAGGCCGGACAGGGTGATCGACTCGAGCAGGAACTGCATCAGGATGCGGCCGCGGCGGGCGCCGAGCGCCATCCGGACGCCGATCTCGCGGGTCCGCTCGGTCACCGACACGAGCATGATGTTCATGACGCCGATGCCGCCGACCAGCAGCGCCAGCGCGCACACGCCGAACGTGGCCGCGCCCACCATCCGCGCCAGGTTGTCGAACATCTCGGCCGAGGTGTCGTTCGAGAACAGCTCGAAGTCGTTCTCGTCCTGCGGCCCGAGCCCGCGCAGCCGCCGCAGGGTCGCGACCACCTCGTCCATGGCGAGCGGCAGGTCCTCCGCCGAGGTGGCCTGGATGGCGATGTTGTTGTTGCGGTTCCTCCCGAACGCGACCTCGTAGGCGGTCCAGGGCACCACCGCCCAGGAGTCCTTCGACTGGCCGAAGATGCTGCCCTGCTTCACCGAGACGCCGATGATCTCGAACGGCACGCCGCGGATGCGCACCTCGCGGCCGATGGGGTCCATCTTCGGGAACAGCACGTCCACCACGTCGGTGCCCACGAACGTCACCCGGCGGCCGAGCAGCACGTCGGTGGTGGTGATGAACCGGCCCTGGCCGACGGTGACGCCGTTGGCGGGCTCGTAGTCGGGGAGCACCCCGCCGAACGCGACCTCGCGCCGGGTGGCCCGCTCCGGCGTGGAGACCACCGCCGCGCCGTTGCCGTCGCCGCTCGGGTACTCCTCGATCGACACGAACTTCACGTGCGGGAGCGACCGGAGCGCCTCGCCCTGCTCGCGGGTGAGCGGCTTGCGCTGCTCGTACTTGCGCCAGTCGATCGGCCCGAAGTTCATGTGCGGCCACTTCTGGACCTGGAACGCGCCGGCGCCCAGCATGGCGAAGTCGGTCGTCATCTTGAGGCGGAGCCCCTCGGTGAGCGACATCATCGCCACCACGGTGCAGGCGCCGATCACGATGCCGAGCAGCGTCAGCATCGACCGCAGCACGTTGCCGCGCAGCGTGCCGATGGCCATCGCCAGCGTGTCGAGGAAGGCGTTCATTCGTACCTCAGCGCCTCGACCGGATCGAGGCGCGCGGCGCGCCAGGCCGGCCAGGAGCCGAACAGCAGGCCCACGCCCGCGGAGAAGCCGAGCCCGAGCGCCACCGCCGAGGGCGTCACCGCGGCCGCGAGCGGCGTGAGCAGCGCCACGAGCTGCGCCACCCCGAGGCCGAGCGTGGTGCCGACCGCGCCGCCCAGCGCCGCCACCACCGAGGACTCGATCAGGAACTGGAGCAGGATGGTGCGCCGCCGGGCGCCCAGCGCCCGCCGCACCCCGATCTCGCGGGTCCGCTCGGTCACCGACACCAGCATGATGTTCATGATGCCGATGCCGCCCACCACCAGCGTGATGAGCCCCACGCCGATGGCGACGCCGTAGAGCGCGCCGGTGAGCTGGCGGTAGATGCGCAGGAACTGCTCCTGCCGGTTGATGGCGAAGTCGTCCTTCTTGTCCGGCGCCACCTGCCGGACCCGGCGCAGCACGCCGACGATCTGGTCCTCGAGCGCGGAGAGGTTCTCCGGCGCGGCGGCCACCGCCAGGTTGAGCGAGCGCTTCGAGCCGAGGTCGCGCAGGAACGTGGTGAACGGCAGGATGACGTTGCTGTCCATGTCCATGCCGAGCATCTGCCCGCGCTTCGCCATCACCCCCACCACCGTGAACGGGTGGCCCTCCAGCGTGACGCGCTGGCCGAGGACGGTCTCCGGCGAGGCGCCCGGGAACAGCCGCTCCGCCACCGCGTACCCCAGCACCGCGGCCGCGCGCTCCAGGTCCACGTCGGTGTCGGTGAGGAAGCGCCCGGCCTGCACCGAGCCGGCCCCGGTGTCGAGGTAGCGCGCGTTCGTGCCGATGAGCTGGACGCCGGAAAGCTCCTTGTCGAGCCGGGTGACCGTGCCGCGCGTGCCGGCCTGCGGCGCCACCGCCGTGGCGAGCGTCACCTCGCGCTCCACCGCGGCCAGCTCGCGCTTGCCCAGGTCCTTGCGGTTCCGCATCTCCCACCACTCGCCGCGGCCCTGCGCCAGCCAGGCGAACTTGGAGACGTAGAGCGTGTTCGCGCCCAGGTTCGCGATCTGCCCCTCGAACGAGCGGTTCAGCCCCTGGATGATGGCGACGATCGCGATCACCGTCATCACGCCGATGACGATGCCGAGCGTGGTGAGGAAGCTGCGCAGCCGCGCGCCGACCAGCGACTCGAGCGCGATGCGCACCGCCTCCGCGAGCTCCGCGCCGGCGCGGACGAAGGCCCGGACGGCGCGGTTCATGCGTGGACCGCCCGGGCGCCGGACAGCGCCACCTCGGCGCCGGGGCCGTCGCCCACCACGCGGCCGTCGGACAGCCGGATGGCGCGCGGGCAGCGCGCCGCCAGCCGCGGCTCGTGGGTGACGAGGATGATGGTGTGGCCGCGCTGGTGCAGCTCGGAGAACAGGCGGATGATCTCCTCGCCGGTGGCGGAGTCCAGGTTGCCGGTGGGCTCGTCGGCGAGCAGGATCGACGGCTCGCCCACCAGCGCGCGGGCGATGGCCACGCGCTGCCGCTGGCCGCCGGACAGCTCGTTGGGCCGGTGGGTCATGCGGTGGCCGAGGCCCACGGCGCGCAGCGCCCCCTCGGCGCGGGCGCGGCGCTCGCGGCGCGGCACCCCGCGGTACACGAGCGGCAGCTCCACGTTCTGCACCGCGCTGGCGCGCGGCAGCAGCTGGAACGTCTGGAACACGAACCCGATCTCGCGGTTGCGCAGGTCTGCGAGCTGGTCGTCGGCGAGCCCCTCCACGTCCGAGCCGTTCAGGCGGTAGACGCCGGCGCTGGGCGTGTCGAGGCAGCCGAGCAGGTTCATGAGCGTGGACTTGCCCGAGCCGGACTGGCCCACGATCGCGACCCACTCCCCGCGCTCGATGGTGAACGACACGCCGTCGAGCGCGCGCACGGTCTCGCCGCCCACCACGTAGTGCCGGTGAAGCTCCTCGACGACGATGAGCGGCTCGGCCACGGCTACCCCTTCTTCCCGCCGGCGCCCGGCTTGCCGCCCAGCGGCTCCTCGACGACGCGCTTGCCGTCGGCGAGCTCGCGCGAGAGCACGCGGTACGGGCCCTCCACCACCTTCTCGCCCTCCTTCAGGCCGGAGGTGATCTCGAGCTCGGTGTCGCTGGCGAGGCCCGTCTCGACCGGGCGGATCTTCGCCACCCCGTCCTCGATCACGAACACCACCTTGCGCAGCGGATCGCGCTTGGCCTTCTTCTGCCCGGCGCCCTGCGCCGGGGTGGGCGGGCCCTCGGGCGCGGGGCCGGCGCCGGTCAGCTCGCGCTCGGGCCGGACCGTCACCGCCTGGATCGGCACCACCACCGCGCTGGCGCGCGTGTCGGTGGCGATGGACGCCTGCGCGCTCATGCCGGGGAGCGCGTTCTGGACCGGGTGGTCGAGCGCGAGCCGCACGAAGAACGTGGTCACCTCGCCCTCGGTGCCCTGGTTCTTCACCGTCGCGTTGCGCGCCACCTCCACCACCGTGGCCGGGAACTTCTGGTCCGGGAAGGCGTCGATCTCGACCTCGGCGGTGTCGCCCTCCTTCACGTAGACCACCTCGTGCTCGCCCACCTCGATCTTCGCCTCCATCTTGGAGAGCGTGGAGATGATGAGCACCACGTCCTCGGACAGGTCCGAGCCGCGCACGCGCTCGCCCGCGGTCTTCTGGCGCTTGGTGATGACGCCGTCGATGGGCGAGGCGAGCGTGGTGAGCGAGAGCGCGTGGCGCGCCTCGCTGAGCGCCGCGTCGGCCTGGGCGACCCGCTCGACCGCGGCCTGCTGGCGGGCCCGCTCGGCCCCGAGGTTGGAGCGGGCCGTGTCGAGCTCGGCCGCGCTGGCGTTGCCGGTCTTCACCAGCCGCTCCACCCGGGCCAGCTCCTGCTCGAGCTGCGCGACCTTCACCTTCTCCAGCTCGACGTCGGCGGCGGCGCTGGCCCGCGCGGCGGTCTGCTGCGCCACCTGCGCGGTGTAGCGCCGCGAGTCCACCTTGCCGAGCACCTGGCCCTTCTTCACCAGGTCGCCCTCGTGCGCGTCGAGCTCGAGCAGGTCGCCCGAGACGTTCGCGGAGAGCTTCACCTCGGTGGCCGCCTGGAGCTTGCCGGCGGCGGTGACGAGGCGGGTGATGGGCCCGCGCTTCGCGGCCACCGCCTGGATGCCGATGGGCGGCGGCGGCTTGGGGCGCAGCGCGGACACGGTGATGGCGACCACCGCCACCACGAACAGGCCGGCGACGATCCGCTTGCCCCAGCTCATGCGCGGCTGCGGCGGGAGGGCCGCCAGCACCGGGCCCTCCGGGGCCGGCGCGGCGTGGTCGGGGGAGGGCATCGGGAGCGGGTTCTGCGTGGCCATCTAGAGCGTTCCTCCCGCGGCGCGCGCCAGGTCGGCGATCGCCACGGCGTGATCGATGCGGGACTCCAGGAGCGAGAGCTCCGCCTGCGTCAGCTTGAGATTTGCGTCGCGGAGCTCGAGCTGGTTGGCGAGGCCCGCCTCCAGCCGCTCGGTCGCGAGCGCCAGGGACTGCTGCGCGATGGCGAGCGTGTCGGTGGCGAGCGCCACCTGCTGCGCGAGCGTCACCGCCGCGGCCCGCGCGTCGCCGATCTCCTTCGCGACCGCCTGCAGCGTCCGGTCCTCGTCGGCGCGGGCGCGGTCGAGCGAGGCCGAGGCGCGCTGCACGCGGGCGGAGGTGCCGAACCCCTCGAACAGGTTCCAGGACAGGACCACCTGGGCGGAGGCGCTGTAGTCGCGCCCGGGATCGCCGTAGACGCCGCCCTGGCCGCCGAGCACGGTGCCCTGGCGCGCGTAGGAGCCCACCGCCGAGACCGTGGGCAGGTAGCCGGCCTGCGCGCCGCCCACCGCGGCGCGGGCCGCGTGCACGGAGGCCGCCTGCGCCAGCACCGCCGGGCGGCGCTCCCGGGCCCGGGCGACGAGCGCGTCGGCCGCGGGAGGCTCGGCGCCGGGGACGCCGGGCGCGTCGATGGCCGCGGGCGCGACCACCGAGATCGCCTCGGCGTCGATGCGCCCCAGCACCTGGGCCAGCGCGGTGCGCGCCTGCGCCACCCGCATGCGCTGCCCCTCCACCGCGATGCGGTCGTTCTGCAGGTTCACGCGGGCCGAGTAGGTGTCGCTCTTCGGCGCGCGCCCCGCCGTGAACAGCGCCTCGGCGCGGTCCACCAGCTCCTGCGAGCGCGTCACCGTCTTCTGCAGCACCTCGAGGCTCCGCTCCTGCTTCACGAGGTCGTAGAACCGGCGCGTGACCTCGAAGGAGACGGAGAGCGCGGTCTCGTCGTAGCCGCGGTCGGTGGCGCGGGCGCCCCAGCGGGCGCGGTCGAGGTCCTTGAAGCGGGCCCAGTCGAAGAGCGGCTGCGACAGCGAGAGCGAGGCGCTGTAGGCCTCGGAGTCGCTCGCGGCGCCGACCACCGTCACCTGCCCGGTGATGGGGTCGATGAGCGCGCCGGCGCCGGTGGCGCGGCCGATGAAGCTGTGGCCGAAGCCGGCGTCGAGGTCGAGGCGGGGCAGCACCGCCGCGCGGGCCTGGCCGCGGTCGGCGGCGGCGATGCCGCGGTCGGCGCGCGCCATGGAGAGGTCCGCGTTCGCGCGCGCGGCCTGCGCGAGCGCGTCGTCGAGCGTGATGGGCGCCTGGGCGCGCGTCGCGGAGGCGAGGGCGAGGAGGAGCGCGGCGGCGAGGGAGCGCATGCGGTCTCGGGTCCTTGTGCTAGCGGGGGCCGGGGCCGCCCGCCGACAGCGCGGCGGGGACCACCTTGAGGAGCGCCACGTAGGCGGCGAAGAGCACCAGCGTCACCACCGCGGCGCGCAGGCGCGAGGTCCCGGCCGCGCGGGCCATGCCGAGCGCCACCAGCGCGAGCGCCCACACCGTGAACAGGTCGGCGGCGCCGAGCGCGGCGGCGAGCGGCGGCGGGGCCGAGGGGACGAGCGCGGCCAGGCTCGACGGCACCAGCCGCGGCACGTCCGCCGGCGCGAGCGGGGCGTGCACCAGCGCGGCGGGGATGGCGAGCAGCCCGCCGAGCCACACCGGCAGCATGCCGTGCGCGGTCACCGCCAGCGTCGCCTTGAAGTCCGGCCGCGACCCGGCCACGCGGAACCCGACGAACAGGCAGCCGGCGGCGGCCACCGCGAGCAGCGCGGGCAGCGCGGCGGCGCCGGCCCAGCCGGCGATGAGGCCGAGCTTGCGCGCGGTGGCGGCGTTCTCCTCGCGCTGGCTGACGGTGAGCTCGGCGCCCTCCGGGCTGCGGTCGGCCGCCAGCGCCGAGGCGCCGAAGTCGGTGCTCGGGAGCACCGCGGCCGCGGTGGCGAGCGCGGCCGCGGTGGCGAGCGCGAGCGCGAGGCCGGCGCGCCGGCGCGTGGTCACGAGCGAGAACCCGTGCTGCGGCACCGCGAGCGCGCGGAGGAGGATGGAACCGTCGGTGGAAAGCTCGGATGCGGTCATGTGCGTGCCCGGCCCTACGGGGCAGGCGGACCGCGTATTTCACGCTTCGCGCGCTCGCCCGTCGGGAAACAAGGAGGCCGAGCGCATAATCCCGTGACATTCGGCCCAGGTCCACCATCGCCCACCCGCGTGGGTGGGCGCTGCCGCGCACCCGCCGGCCCCGCTCCGGGGGTCGCCGGCGCCGGGCCGGCGCAGGCCGGGCGGTCAGCCGAGCATCGCGAGCGCGCGCTCGACGCGGCCCGGCCGCGCCGCGGCGAGGAGGCCCGGGAGGCCGCGCCGCCGCGCCAGCCGCCGCGCCGCGTGGTGCGCCGAGACGGTCCTCGGCCCCTCGGCGAGCAGCGCGAGCGCCATCGCGACGAGCGCGAGGTTGAACTCCATGCCTCCCTGCCCGACGCTGAAGCCCTTCGGCGCGTGCACCTTCCCGATGGCGACCGCCTGCGTCACGATCACCGCCAGCGCCGCCGGCGCGGTGGCGATCCCGAGGATCGCCGCGGCGCCGGCGAACGTCTCGGCGACGCCGGTCGCCACCGCGAGCGCGCGGCCGGGGCGGAGCCCGAGCCCCTCGAACATCCGGGCCGTCTGCGCCGGGCCCTCGCCGCGCAGCTTGGACAGCCCGTGGTAGAGCATGGTGCTCCCGAGCGCGAGCCGTGCGGGCAGGTCCGCCACCGCCACCGCCCGCCGCCGCCAGCGACCGTCCGCAGTCCGCATCGCGTTCCCCTCCGCGACGACGATCCGCACCGGCGCGCCGGGCCGCAACCGCGCGGCCGCGCGCCGCCGGGCGGCCGGGCGCCCGCGCGTCGGGGCGGCGGGTTACACTGTCGGCGGAATGCCCCCGCCGCTCCTCACCCGCCGCGCCCTGAACCGCGCCACGCTCGCCCGTCAGCTCCTCCTCGCGCGCGAGCGGGCCGGGCCGGTGCGCGCGCTGGAGCGGCTCCTCTGCGTCCAGGCCCAGCTCGCCCGCCCGCCGTTCCTCGCGCTCTGGGCGCGCCTCGACGGCTTCGCGCCGGCGGACCTCTCGCGCGCCGCCCTGGCGCGGGAGGTGGTGCGCGCCCCGTTCCTGCGCGGCACGCTGCAGCTGCTCTCCGCCCGCGATCTCCTGCGCCTGCGGGCCGCGCTCGGCCCGTCGCTCGAGGCCGCGCTGCGCGCCGGCCGGGGGCGGCGGCTGGAGACCTTCGACCGGCCGGCGCTGGAGGGGGCGGCCCGCGGCTGCCTGGCGGACGCGCCGTGCACGTTCGACGCGCTGCGGACGCTCGTGGCGGACCGCTTCCCCGGGGCGGACGCCGACGTGGCGCTGCTCGCGGTGCGCTACACCCTGCCGCTCGTGCAGGTGCCGGAGGCGGGCGCGCCCTGGGGATGGCCGGGCGCGGCGTCGTTCGCGGACGCGGAGGCCTGGCTGGGACGGCCCTGCGAGGCCGCGGCGGCGCCGCAGGCGCTCCTGCGGCGCGCGCTCGCCGCGGTCGGCCCGGCCAGCGTGGCCGACCTCGCCACGTTCACCGGCCTCCGCGCGGTGCGCGAGGCGCTCGAGGGGCCCGGGGCCGGCCTGCGCACCTTTCGCGACGAGGACGGGCGCGAGCTCCTCGATCTCGCCGACGCGCCGCGCCCGTCCGAGGACGTGGCGGCGCCGGTGCGGTTCCTGGGGGAGTTCGACGCCATCCTCCTCGCCCACGCCGACCGGCGGCGGTTCATCGACGACGCGCACCGGCCGCTGGTGGTGACGAACAACGGGCTGGTGCGCGCGTGCTTCCTGGTGGACGGGCGGGTGGAGGGGACCTGGCGCACCGAGCGCGGGCGGCGCGGGACGGCGCTGGTGGTGGAGCCGTTCGCGACGCTCGACGGCGCCGCGCGGCTGGCGCTGGGCGCCGAGGGCGAGGCGCTCCTGCGCTTCATGGAGCCCGGCGCGCGGGTTCACGACGTGCGCTTCGCCCGGCCGAACGCGGCAGGCCGCCGATGAGCGCGGCTCCCACGGGGTGCGCCTTACCCTTTCGCCCCGGCCCGCCATGAGGTAGAAACCCGGCCACCGGCAGCCCGTTCTGCCGTCATGCGTTCCTGGGCGGCGTGCAGCCTTCCGGAGCGCGGGGGCAGGAAGAGGAGGCGCCGCGCCCTTCGCGGCCACCGCCCAGAGGTGTGCACATGAAACTCGTTTCCGGTCTCAAGCCCCTGCGCAAGGGGGAAAAGCTGGCGGTGCTCATGCCTGGCATGGGCGCCGTCGCCACCACCGCCATCGCCGGGGTCCACGCCGTCCGCAAGAAGCTGGCGCAGCCGGTGGGGTCGCTCACCCAGCTCGGCCACTTCCTGGACGACGGCCACAACCACGGCCGCCTCATCAAGGACGTGCTGCCGCTCGCGTCGTTCGACGACCTCGTGTTCGGCGGCTGGGATCCCATCCCGGACGACGTGTATGCGGCCGCGTGTCGCGCCCGGGTGCTGAACCGCGACCACCTCGAGCCGCTCAAGGCGGAGCTCGAGGCCATCAAGCCCATGCCGGCGGTGTTCGACACCGAGTGGGTGCGCCGCCTCGACGGCCCGAACGTCAAGAAGGGCTCGCTGCGCGAGAAGGCGGAGGCGCTCCAGGCCGACATCCGCGGCTTCATGGAGAAGCACCGCTGCGCCCGCGGCGTGATGGTGTGGACCGGCTCGACCGAGGTCTACGCCGAGATCGGCCCGGCCCATGCCTCGCTGGAGGCGTTCGAGGCCGCGCTCGACCGGAACGACCCGACCATCGCGCCGTCGATGGTCTACGCCTACGCCGCGATGAAGACCGGGCTGCCGTTCATGAACGGCGCGCCGAACCTGTCGCAGGACACCCCCGCGCTCCGCGAGCTGGCCGAGCGCGAGGGCATCGTCACCGGCGGCAAGGACTTCAAGACCGGCCAGACGCTGATGAAGACCACCATCGCCCCCATGCTGCACGCGCGGCTGCTCGGGCTCGACGGCTGGTTCTCCACCAACATCCTCGGCAACCGAGACGGCGAGGTGCTCGACGACGCCGCCAGCTTCAAGACCAAGGAGGTCTCGAAGCTCTCGGTGCTCGACTCGATCCTGTCGCCGAAGCAGCACCCCGAGCTCTACGGGGACATCGACCACAAGGTCACGATCCACTACTACCCGCCGCGCGGCGACAACAAGGAAGGCTGGGACGCGATCGATCTCTACGGGTGGCTCGGCTACCCGATGCAGATCAAGGTCAACTTCCAGTGCCGGGACTCGATCCTGGCGGCGCCGCTCGCGGTCGATCTCGCCATCCTCGCCGACCTGGCGCAGCGGGCCGGGGAGAAGGGGCCGCAGGAGTGGCTCTCCTTCTTCTTCAAGAGCCCGGTGACCGCGGCCGGCAACGGCGCGGTGCACGACCTCTTCCAGCAGCAGACCAACCTGTTCGCGAAGCTGCGCAGCTACGCCGACGCGGCCGCGCAGGCCGCCAAGCAGGCCGCGGTCGGCTAGCCGGCGATGCCCACCGGCGCGCGACTCGCGATCCTCGCCCACCTGGCCCTCGGCGCGGCCACCGCCCTCGCCTACGCGGTGGTGCGCCCGCCCGAGCCGGCCCGCTTCACCGGCCGGCGCGGGATCATCGGGATCCTGGGCCGGTGGGCCTACTTCGTGAGCGGGCCGCTGCTGCGCGCCGCGAACGCGGTCGGGCTCTCCGCGAACGGCGTGACCGCCATCGGCACCGCGCTGACCGCGGCCGCCGGCGTCGCGGTCGGGCTGGGGGGCTTCGGGTGGGCGTTCCTGCTGCTGGTCTACGGCTCCTGGTGCGACCTGCTCGACGGCGAGCTGGCCCGCCGCACCGGGACCCAGACCCGGGCCGGCGCGTTCCTCGACTCCAACCTCGATCGCGTCTCCGAGATCGCGATGTTCGCCGGCCTGGCCGCGGCGTTCCCGGATCGCTCCGGGATGCTGTGGGCGGTGGGCGCGCTCTCCGCCTCGATGATGGTCTCGTACACCCGGGCCCGCGGCGAGGGCCTGGGCGTCTCCTGCCCGACGTTCGGGCTGGAGCGGCCGCACCGGGTGGTGATGCTCATGGCGGCGCTGCTCGCGGCGTCGTTCGTGCCCGCGCCGGCCGTGCTGCCGCTGCTCGAGACGACCTGCGCGCTCGTCGCCCTGGGCGCGGGCGGCACCGCGCTCGGGCGCCTGTGGGTGATCCACCAGATGCTCCGCCACGGCGAGGGTGCGGCCGCGGGCGGGGCCCAGCACGGCGCCCCGGGCGCGCCGCCGGCCGGCACGCCCTAGGGATCGGCCGTGCGCGTCTGCATCGTCACGCCGTACGACCTGTCCCACGACGGCGGCGTGAACCGCCACGCGCTCGGCCTCGCCCGCGCGCTGGGCGGGCTCGGCGTCGAGGCGCGGGTGCTGGGGCCGGCGAGCGGCGCGGTGCCGGACGGCTGCGACGGGCTCCGGGGCGTGCTGCCGGTGCCGGCGAACGGCTCGGTCGCGCGCATCGGCCTGCTCGTGTCGGAGCGCGCCACCCGCGCCTACCTCGACGCGCACGACTTCGACGTCGTCCACGTGCACGAGCCCATCGTGCCCGGGCCGGGGCGCCACGCGCTGCGCCACGCGCGCGGGCCGGTGGTGGCGACGTTCCACGCGAACGCCGAGCGCGAGCCGTGGCTGCAGTCGGTGCTGCGCCGCTTCGCCTCCGCGGGCCTGGCCCGCGTGGACTTCGGCATCGCGGTCTCGCGCCAGGCGAAGCGCTTCGCGCGCCCCATCTTCCGCGGCCGCATCGCCGTCATCCCGAACGGCGTGGAGCGGTGGCGGTTCGGGGCGGACGCCGACGCCGGGCCGCGCCCGCCGCACGCGCCGCCGCGCGTCCTGTTCGTCGGGCGCTTCGGCGAGCCGCGCAAGGGCCTGGCGGTGCTGCTCGAGGCGGCGGAGCGCCTGCGCGCCCGCGGCCAGGCGGTGGAGGTCGAGGTGGTCGGCGACGGACCGGTGGAGCGCTGGGCCGGGCGGGCCGCCCGCGCCGGGGTCCGCTTCCTGGGCCGGGTGAGCGACGACGCGCTGGCCCGGGCCTACCGCGACAGCGACGTGTTCTGCGCGCCGTCGCTCGGCGGCGAGAGCTTCGGGATGGTGCTCGCCGAGGCCATGGCGGCGGGCTGCCCGGTGGTGGCGAGCGACATCCCCGGCTACGCCGAGGCGGCCCGCGGCGCCGCGCTGCTGGTGCGGGCCGGCGATCCGGACGCGCTCGCCGCGGCGCTGTGGCGGGCGGGGCTCGACGCCGGGCTGCGGGCGCGGCTGTGCGCCCGCGGGCGCGCGCGCGCCGACGCGCTGTGCTGGTCGCGGGTGGCGGCCCGCGTGCTGCACATCTACCAGGTGGCCGGCGCCGGGAGCCCCGCGCTGGCCGTCCCCCCGCTCGCGCCGGTGGCGCGCGCGGCGCGGGGCTAGCCGCGGCGGGAGCGCGCGATGGCCTTCCCCCGCACCTGGCGCCAGAAGGCGGTGCTCGTCCCGTTCGCGCGCGGCCTCAAGCTCTGGTACCGCCCGCGCGTGCACGGGCTCGACGCGGTCCCGCGCGACCGGCCGGTGATCTACGTCGCGAAGCACCCGCGCACCTGGCTCTACTTCGAGATCTTCCTGCTCGGCCTGCTCACGTTCTGGGACGCCGACCGGATCCCGTTCCGCCCCATGGAGAAGCGCGGCACCTCGCTGCACCGCATCCCCGGCCTCGCCTGGGTCCGGCGCCACGTCGGCACCATCGAGGCGACCGAGGAGGCGGCGCTCGCGGCGCTCGCGGGCGGCGAGTCGCTGCTCGTGTTCCCGGGCGGCGCACGCGAGCTGTACGGCGACGAGGACGCGCTCGACTGGGCCGGGCGCCGCGGCTACGCCCGCATCGCCGCCGCCGCCGGCGTGCCGGTGGTGCCGGTGGCGATCGCCGGCGCCGACCAGCAGCACCCGCTCCGCCTCCCGCTCGGCAAGAACGGCTCCCTGTGGCTCCCGCCCGTGCCGCTGCCGGTGGCGCTCGACTTCTGGTTCGGCGCCCCCCTGCCGCCGCCGCCGCCCGGCGACGCGGCCGCGGTGGCCGCCTTCGCCGACGGGGTCGCGGCGACCACGCAGGCGCTGCTCGACGAGGCCGTCCGCGCGCGGCGCGCACCCCCCTGGAGCCGCACGTGAGCCGCCAAGCCCCCCACGCCCCACCGCCGCCGCTCGACCCGCGGCACCCCGCCTACCGCTGGATCCTCGGCGGCGCGCGGCGGCTCGTCCGCTACCACCGCATGACCGTCGAGGGCGCGGTGCCGAAGGGCCCGTGCATCTACGTGGCGCTGCACGGCGCCGGGTACCTGGTGCTCGACCTCGTGATGGCCTGCTACTTCCTCGGCTGGAAGGAGTTCCACGAGAGCGGGCGGCTGGAGGACTGGCGCCCGCTGCGCATCGTCGGGGCGGAGTCGCAGATCGAGCGCTTCCTGCCCGGCCTGCCGCGCGTGAAGGAGCACGCCGGGATCGTCGGGACCGACGAGGAGGACTGCGTCGCGGTGCTGGAGCGCGGCGAGTCGCTGCTCGTGACCCCCGGCGGCATGCGCGAGGCGCAGCCCTCCCGCGACTTCTACCGGCTGCGCTGGGACGGGCGGCTCGGCTTCGCGCGCATGGCGGTGCGCACCGGCGTGCCCATCGTCCCGGTGGCGGTGGTGGGCGGCGCGGAGGCGTACCCGGGCGTGCGGTGGGGCAAGCTGTCGTTCTGGTCGCCGCTGCCGCTGCCCGCGCGGATGGAGATGGCGATCGGCGAGCCCATCCCGGTGGAGCGGCGGCCGGGCTCGGCGCGGGATCCGGCGGTCGTGAAGCCGCTCCAGGAGCTGGCGCGCGAGCGCACGCAGGCGCTGTACGACCGGCTGGTCGCGAGGCGGAGGGCGGGGCGGTGACCGTCTGGCGCGTCGCGAGCGACTGGCACCTCGCGCCGGGCAGCCCGGCGGTGCACGGGCGGCTGGCGCGCGCCTTCCTGGCGCGCGCGCGCGCCGACGGCGCGTCGGTGGTGCTGAACGGCGACGCCTTCGACGAGCTGTTCACCGGCGGTGGACGGGCCGAGGCGGCGCACCCGCTGGTCGTCGCCGAGCTGGAGGCGCTCGGCCGCGAGGGCCGGCTCCGGCGCACGCGCGGCAACCACGATCCGGACGCGGGCGAGGAGCGGGTGGTCCTGGAGGTCCCCGGGACCGGCCGCGTCCTGGTGGCCCACGGGCACGCCGCCGACCCGGTGAACGCCTCCGCGCTGGGGCGGCTCGGCGACGGAATCTCCCGGCGCTTCGGCCGGTTCGGGGTGGTGCGGGGCGCGGCATGGTTCGCCGAGGCGGCCGCGCGCGCCGTGGCCGAGGACTGGATGGTGGCGACCTTCCGGCGCCGGTGCCTGGCCGAGGTGGAGCGCGACGGCTTCTCGCTCGGCGTGTTCGGGCACGTGCACCGGGCCCACCTGGCGCCGGGCGATCGCTACGCCAACGCGGGCTCGCTCCACGGCGAGGCCCTCGAGTACCTGGAGCTCGGCCCCGGCGGGCCGCGGCTCGCGGTGCTGCACGCCGCCGACCTGGCCGAGCCGGGCACGGACCCGGCGCCGAGGCCGCAGATCGAGGATCCGCGCCCCGGGCGCGGGATGAGGTAGAAGACGCCATCCATGCGCATCATCGAAGCCTTCGTCCGGTTCTCCGAGCGGCGCCGCGCCGCCATCCTCGCCGTCGCCGCCCTGGTGGCGCTCGCCGGCGGGTACGGCACGTTCCGCCTGTACGCCGACCTGCGCCCGGACATGTCGGAGCTGCTCCCCGCGAACAGCCGGAGCGCCCGCGACCTGGAGGCGCTCACGAAGCGCATCGGCGGCTTCGCCGAGCTGTCGGTGGTGCTGGCGGGGAAGGACCCGCTCGCGCTGCAGCTCTTCGCGGACGACCTCGCGGACGCGCTGGACGACGCGCCGCCCGGCCTGCTGCGGTGGGTCGAGTACCGCGTGGACGAGGCGCGCGACTTCTTCAAGCCGCGCCTGCTGCTGTTCCTGTCGCGCGAGGAGCTGGCCACGCTGCGCGACACGCTCGGCGCGCGGGTGGCGTGGGAGCGGGCGCGGCTGGCGGGGAAGGCGGAGGGGCCGGCGCCGGACGTGGAGGGGCTGGTCGATCGGATCGCCGGCGAGCGGAAGGGGCTGCTCGGCAAGTTCCCGAGCGGCTACGTGATGGGCGAGGTGCCCGGCCACGCGCCGGGCGAGACCATGACCGCGCTCGCCATGGTCATCCGGCTCGACGCGCCGCCCGGCGACTACCGCGACGTGGTGGCGCTCGAGCGGGTGGTGAAGGAGACCGTCGGGCGGCTCGACCCCGCGAAGGCCGGCATCGAGGTGGGCTACGGCGGGTACGTGGCCAACAACATCCTCGAGCACGACGCGCTCGCCGAGGACCTGGTGTGGGCCACCATCCTGGTGCTGCTCGCGGTGGCGGCCTCGGTGGTCGTCTACAACCGCACCTGGAAGGCCGTGTTCGCGGTGGGCGCGCCGCTCCTCGTGGGCACCTTCGCGACGTTCGGCCTGGCCGAGATCTTCGTCGGCCACCTCAACTCCAACACCGCCTTCCTCGGCTCCATCGTGGTGGGCAACGGGATCAACGTCGGGCTGATCCTGTTCGCGCGCTACCTCGAGGACCGCCGGCGCGGGCAGGCCCCCGGGCCCGCCATGGTGACCGCGCTCGCGAACACCTGGCTCGCGACGCTCACCGCGGCGCTCGCCGCGGGCGTGTCCTACGCCTCGCTGCTCTCCACCGACTTCCGCGGCTTCAACCAGTTCGGCCTGATCGGCGGGCTGGGCATGGCGCTGTCCTGGGTGTCCGCGTACGCGGTCACGCCGGCGCTGGTGCTCGCCTGGGAGCGCCGCGCGCCCATCCCGCGGCAGGGGCAGCGCCCGGCGCGCCCCGTCTTCACCTACGCCATCTCGGCCATCGTGGAGCGCGCGCCGCGCCGCATGGTCACGGTGGCGGTGCTGCTCTCGATCGCCTCGGTGGTGATGGTGGTCCGCTGGGCGCGGGATCCCATCGAGCACGACTTCCGCCGCCTGCGCGATCAGTCGGCGCTCGCCGACGGCGGCCCGGGCTGGTGGGACCAGCGGGTGGACGCGCTGCACGGCGACCACCTCTCGCCCACCGCGATCCTGGCCCGCGACGAGGGCGAGGCGCGCGCCATCGCGAAGGCGCTCGACGCGCACATGCGGGCGACGCCCGACACCACCTTCGGCCACGTGCTCTCCGTCGCCGCGTTCGTGCCGGAGGGCCAGGAGGCGAAGCTCCCGCTCATCCGCGAGCTGCGCGCGCTCGCCACCCCGGAGAACCTCTCCTTCCTCTCGCCGGAGAAGCGCCTGGCCATCGAGCAGGTGCTCCCGCCGGCGGACCTGCGCCCGTTCGGCGCGAAGGACCTGCCGGACATGATCCGGCGCCAGCTCACCGAGGTGGACGGGCGCGTCGGCACCCCGGTGCTTGTCTACCCGTCGGGCCGGATGGACGTCTGGAACGGGCTCGACGTGCGCCGCTTCGCGCGCGAGCTGCGCTCGGTGCCGATGCCGCGCCCCGACCTGCCCATGGCCAGCTCCACCCTGGTGTTCGCGGACGTGCTCGACGCCATCGAGCACGACGGCCCGCGCGCCACGGTGCTGTCGCTCCTCGGCGTGGTGGCGCTGGTGATGCTGGCGTTCGGGCTCGGGCGCCGCTCGGTGCGCTCGCTCGGGGACGCCCTGGGCGTGCTCGCGGCGCTGGGCGTCGGCGTGCTCTGGTTCATGGGGCTCGCGGGCGCGCTCCAGCTCCGGCTCAACATGCTGAACTTCATCGCGCTGCCCATCACGTTCGGCATCGGCGTGGACTACGCGACCAACATCTTCCAGCGCCGGCGGGTCGATCACGCCGGGTCGGTCGCGGACATCGTCCGGACCACCGGCGGCGCGGTGGCGCTCTGCTCGCTCACCACCATCATCGGCTACTCGTCGCTGCTCATCGCCCGGAACCAGGCGCTCATCTCGTTCGGGCTCCTGGCGGTGCTCGGCGAGGTGGCGTGCCTGGCGGCGGCGCTGCTGGCGCTGCCCGCCGCGATGCGCTGGCGGGAGCGGTCGCGCGCCCGCGCGGCGGCGGCCCGGGCGGCCGCGACGCGCGGCGGCACCGACGCCGAGCCGCAACCCTGAGCGGCCGGGCGGCCGCCCCGGGGGTGGATCAGTCCGCGCCCACCTGCTCGAGCGCCCACTCGAGCTGCTCGCGGGAGAAGGGCTTCTCCAGGAAGGCCTCGGCCGCGGGGCGGTCGCGCGAGGCGCGCTCGCCGCTCATGGCGATGATGGGCACCACCGCGAGGCGGGGCGTCCGGCGGATGCGCGCCACCAGGTCGTGGCCGGTCATGCGCGGGGTGTAGAGATCCACCAGCACCGCCGCAGGCCGCGGGCCGCGCGCCAGCAGCTCCCAGGCCTCGGCGCCGTCCACGGCGGGCGCCACCTGGTAGCCAACCCGCACGAGCAGCGCACGGATGGCCTCCCGCATCCCCGGATCGTCCTCCACCAGGATCACCCTGCGAACGACGTTGCCGGCGGTTTCCACGTACCGAAGCTAGACAGGGCGGGGCCGCCGCGCGACCGCCGACCCACCCGGCCGCGAGACGCAGCGGCCCCTTCAGCCGGCCGACCCGGAGGGCGGGCTCTCGACGGAACCGGCCGCGGTCGCAGCGGCCCGCCGCCGCGCGCGCCAGGCGAGCACCGCGCCCGCCGCGAGCACCCCGCCCGCGGCCGCCCAGGGCCAGAGCGCCTCGAGGCGCACCTCGCCGGCGAGCCGCTCGTAGCCGGCGCCGAGCGCCCACCCCAGCCAGAAGTAGATCGTCGCCCAGAGCGCGCCGGCGACCAGCGTGCCGGCCACGAACGTGCCCTGGCGCAGGCGGAGCGCGCCCGCGACCACCGTCATCACGATCCGCAGCCCGGGGATGAGCCGGCCGATCACCACCGCCGCCGCGCCGCGGCGGGTGAGCCACGCCTCGAGGCGCGCCTCCCGCGCCTCGGTGTAGCCGAAGCGCCGCGCCACCCGGAGCAGCAGCGGCCGGCCGGCGTGGCGCGAGACGAGGTAGAGCACGGTCGCGCCGAGCACCGTCGCCGACGTCACCACCGCCGCGGTGGGCAGGAACGCGGCGCGGTGCGAGTGGGCGAGGAAGCCCATGGCCGCGATGAAGAGGTCGCCGGGGAGGGGCAGCGGGATGCCCGCCTCCTCGGCGAGGATCACCGCGAACAGGCCGCCGTAGTGCCAGCGCTCGAGGAAGGAAGCGGGGCTGTCCACCCACGCTTCCATGCCACGAACGGCGCCGGCGCGGAAGCGACGGTTCGCGCGGGGGCTTGGCGCGCCGCGCCCGCCTGCGCACCCCTACCGACATGGCCGGTGCATCGCAGGGCTTCCACGAGCGCGAGGACGCGCTCTCCGCACGGACGAAGGATCTCCACCGGGCGCTCGTCTCCCTGCAGGAGGAGCTGGAGGCGATCGACTGGTACCAGCAGCGGGTGGACGCCGCCTCGGATCCCGAGCTGAAGCGCGTGCTGCAGCACAACCGGGACGAGGAGGTCGAGCACGCCATGATGATCCTCGAGTGGATCCGGCGCCACGACGTGGTGTTCGCGCGGATGCTGCGGATGCACACCGGCCACGCCGGGCCGATCGCGCGCGAGGAGGAGGCCGGGGAGGCCGCCGGGGCGGCGGACGCCGGGGGCCGGGCGGGCCGGGAGGGCGGCCGATGAGCTGGCAGGACCGCGACGGCGCGCCCTTCGGGCAGCAGGTGTGGGACCGGATCGACGAGGCGATCGAGGCGGCGGCCGCCGAGGCGCGCGCCGGGCGGCGGCTCCTCAGGGTGATCGGGCCGCTCGGGTTCGAGGCGCGCGCCGGGGTGGCGGACGACGCGCCGGCCGGCGGGGAGGACGAGCCGGAGGCGGGCGACGAGACGCACGTGCACGTGCCGAGCGTCCGCGCGCTGCCGGTGCTGCACCGGACCTTCCGGCTGGGCGCGCGCGCGGTGGAGGCGCTCGAGCGCCGCGGCGAGCCGCTCACGCTCACCGAGGCCGCCGAGGCGGCGCGCCGGATCGCGCGCGCCGAGGACCGGCTGCTGTTCGAGGGGCACGCGGGCGCCGGCGTGCGCGGGCTGCTCGAACACCCCGGCCTCGTCGAGGTGCCGGCGGGCGACTGGGCCGACCCCGGCCGCGCCGGCGACGCGCTGCTCGCGGCGCTGACCGCGCTCGACGACGCCGGCCGCCACGGGCCGTACGCCGCGGCGGTGTCGCCGGCGCGCTTCTACCAGCTCTTCCGGCCGTTCGCGGGCACCGCGCTCACGCCCTACCAGCAGCTCCTCCCCGCGTTCGAGGGCGGCATCGTGAAGGCGCCCGGCCTCCGCGACGGCGCGGTGGTGGTGGTCCGCTCCGCCTCCGGCCCGCAGGCCGTGGTCGGCCAGGAGCTCACCGCCGCCTACGACGGGCGCGAGGGCATCTTCCACCTCGTCTCGCTCGCCGAGTCGGTGACGCTGCTCCCCGGCGCGCCGGGCTCGGTGGCGGTGGTGCGGTAGCGCGGCGCGGCGTCCCCGAACGGAATGCTGACGGGCCCGGGGGGCGGGCGGAAGATGCCGCCATGCCGCTCATGCCCGGTCTCCGCCGCGCCCGCAGCGCGCCCCGCCTCGCGACCGTCGCGCTCGCCGCCTGCGCGGTCCTCGGGCTCGTGGGGCTCGCGGCCTGCGCGCCGCGCGCACCCTCCGGCCCGCCGGCCGGCGCCGCCGCGGCGGCCGCGCTCGCCGAGGCGCCGCCCCGGCCGCTGCCGCCGCGCCCGTGGCAGGACGAGGTCCTCTACTTCGTGCTGGTGGACCGCTTCGCCGACGGCGACCGCGGCAACGACCAGGACGTGGACCTCGCCGGCAAGGGCACGTTCCACGGCGGCGACCTGCGCGGCCTCACCGCGCACCTCGACGACCTCGCCGCGCTGGGCGTGACCGCGATCTGGGTGAACCCGCTGGTGCGCAACATCCCCGGCTACGTGAGCGGCGCCGGGTTCCCGGACTGGGCCTACCACGGCTACTGGATGGACGACCTGTCGCGCCTCGACCCGCGCTTCGGCAGCGAGGCCGACCTGGCCGCCTTCGTGAACGCCTGCCACGCGCGCGGCATCCGCGTGCTGCTCGACGTGGTCTACAACCACGCCGGCTACGACACCGCCTACCTGCGCGATCCCCGCACGCGCCCGTGGCTGCGCAACAACGTGGTGGGCGACTGCGGCGACGACGACCTGACGAGCTGCCTGGCCGGCCTGCCCGACTGGAAGACCGAGCTGCCCGAGGTCCGCGAGTTCCTGCTCGCCGCCCAGTTCGGCTGGGCGAAGCGCTCGGGCGTGGACGGCTTCCGGCTCGACACCGTGAAGCACGTCGAGCCGGACTTCTGGGCGCTCCACCGGCGGCGGGTGCGCGCCGAGCTCGTCCCGGGGTTCTTCCTGCTCGGCGAGCTGTGGGGCGGCGACCGCGAGTCCCTCGATCCGTACTTCGCCGCCGACACGCTCGACGCCGGCCTCGACTTCGGCTTCCAGGGCTCGACCGTGGGCTGGCTGCTCGGGCGCGGCCGCACCATCGCCTACGAGCGGTACCTCGCGTCGCGCCACAAGGTCCGGCCCGGGCACCTCCTCGCGCACTACCTCTCCTCGCACGACCAGCCCGGCGCGCTGCACCTGCTCGGCGGCGACCGCGCGCTGTTCCGCCTCGCCGCGCTCCTGCAGCTCACCACCCTGGGCGTCCCGACGATCTTCTACGGCGAGGAGGTGGCGCGGCCCATCGGCGAGTGGCCGGACAATCGTTCCGACATGCCATGGGGGCAAATGGACGTGCTCCCCGGCGCCGGAAAGCCGCGCGACGAGGCAATGCGCGCGTTCTACCGACGGGTCATCGCCCTGCGTCGCGCCCACCCCGCCCTGTCCCGCGGAACCCACGAGCCGGTGTCCACCGACGGTGACGGCCTGGCCTTCCTGCGGCGCGACGGGGACGACGCGGTGCTGGTCGCGGTGAACCGCGGCAAGTCGCCACTCTCGCTGCGGATCCCCGTGCCGGCCGGCTGGGAGGGGCGGGAGCTGGAGGACGCCCTGGAGGGCGAGGCGATATCGGTCGGCGCCGGCGGGGTGGCGCTGGAGCTCCCGGGTCACGGCGCCCGCGTCGTGGTGGCGAGGCCAGCACCCGGCGCGGCGATTCGTCGCTAACCCCGCGTAAATGGGGGTTTGCGTACATTGGCCGCATTGTTCGCAGGCCCCATCTGGCTGACCCTCACGCGGAGCGCGGCGGTCTAGACATGGGCGCCCATCGGACGGGCCTGGGCCGAGGCGGCCGAGAGGTGGGGCATGGCGGGGGTCGTCCTCAGGAATCTCGCGAAGCGGTTCGGCGAGACGCGCGTGATCGAGGGGCTGGACCTCGAGATCGCGGACGGCGAGTTCATGGTCCTCGTCGGCCCGTCCGGTTGCGGCAAGTCCACCGCGCTCCGGATGATCGCCGGGCTCGAGGAGGTCTCCGGAGGGGAGATCCTCATCGGCGGCCGGGTGGTGAACGACGTCCCGCCCAAGGACCGCGACATCGCGATGGTGTTCCAGAGCTACGCGCTCTACCCGCACATGACCGTGCGGGAGAACCTCGAGTTCGGCCTGCGCATCCGCAAGACGCCGCAGGCCGAGATGGACCGGCTGGTCACCGAGGCGGCGCAGGTGCTCGGCATCGACGCGCTGCTCCATCGCAAGCCGAAGGAGCTGTCCGGCGGGCAGCGCCAGCGCGTCGCGCTGGGCCGCGCCATCGTGCGCAAGCCGTCGGTGTTCCTGTTCGACGAGCCGCTCTCGAACCTCGACGCGAAGCTGCGCGTGCAGATGCGCGCGGAGATCAAGAAGCTCCAGGCGCGCCTCGGCGTCACCACGATCTACGTCACGCACGACCAGGTCGAGGCGATGACCATGGGCAACCGCATCGCGGTGCTCAACGCCGGCAAGCTCCAGCAGGTGGGCGCGCCGCTCGAGCTGTACGAGCGCCCGGCCAACCTGTTCGTGGCCGCCTTCATCGGCAGCCCGCCCATGAACTTCTTCAAGGCGCGGCTGGAGGGCGGCGGCGCGCGGATCGCGGCGGGGGGCTTCTCGCTGCCGGTGCCGGCGGCCCTGCGCTCCGCGGCCGCGGCGCGCGACGGGGCGGCGGTGACGGTGGGCATCCGGCCCGAGAACGTGGTCGAGCTGGGCCGGACGCCGCGCGGGGAGTCGGCGCGCATCCCGGTCACGGTGGACATCGCCGAGCCGCTCGGGGACGAGGTGATCGTGCACGCCCGCGCCGGCGAGGACCCGGTGGTCTTCCGCCAGGCGCCTCACGCCATCCCCGGAATCGGAGACCAGCTCGAGGTGCAGGTCGAGCTGGACCACCTGCACCTGTTCGACGCCGAGACCCAGCGCCGCCTGTGACGGCGGCGCGAGGAGGAGAACCATGCGGAACCGCTCGCTGCTCGCCCTGCTCGCCGCCCTGCTGCTCCCCGGCCTCGCCTCCGCGGCGGAGGTGGTGGTGTGGCACGCCTACCGCGGCGCCGAGAAGGCCGCCTTCGAGAAGGTCGCGGCCGCGTACAACGCGCGCCCGGGCAACCCGAACAAGGTGACCACGCTGGCGGTCCCGTACGACGCATTCGCCGACAAGATCTCGGCGGCGGTGCCGCGCGGCAAGGGGCCGGACGTCTTCATCTTCGCGCAGGACCGCCTGGGCGGCTGGATCGAGGCGGGCAACACGGTCGAGTCGATCGACTTCTTCATGGACGACGCGCTGAAGGCGCGCTTCATCCCCTCCACCCTCGAGGCGATGACCTACCGCGGCAGCGTGTGGGGGCTGCCGCTCAACTACAAGTGCATCGCGCTCGTCTACAACAAGAAGCTGGTGAAGGCGCCGCCGAGGACCAGCGCGGAGCTGGAGGCGCTCGCGAAGAAGCTCACCCAGCGCGCCGCCGGCCGCTTCGGCCTCGCGTACTCCTACTCCGACTACTACTACCACGCGGCCCTCCAGAACACGTTCGGGGGCCGGGTGTTCGACGCCGGCAAGCCGGTGCTCGACGCGCCCGAGAACGTGAAGGCGGCGGAGCTGCTGCAGGCCTGGATCAAGGCGGGCTTCATGCCGGCGGAGCCGTCCACCGCGCTCATCACCTCGCTGTTCAACGAGGGCAAGGCGGCGATGGTGTTCTCGGGCAACTGGTTCCTGGGCGAGATCGCCCCTGGCATCGACTGGGCCGTCACCACCCTGCCGGCGCTCACCGAGGCGGGCGGGAAGCCCATGCGCCCCTGGACCACGGTGGAGGGCGTCTACGTGGCCGCGCCCTCCAAGCACAAGGACGCCGCGTTCGACTTCGTGAAGTTCGTCACCGACCTGGACGCCGCGCGGATCATGGCGCTCGACGGCCGGCAGAGCCCCGCCAACGCGAAGATCTACGCGGACGCGAAGGTGGCGGCCGACCCGGTGCTGGCCGCGTTCAAGAAGCAGGTGGACGTGGCGGTGCCCATGCCCAACCTGCCCGAGATGACGATGGTCTGGTCCCCCGCGACCACCGCCATGGGCTCGATCACCCGCGGCGGCGACGCGAAGGCCGCGCTCGCGAAGGCCCAGGCCAAGGTCGCCGAGGACGTCGCGAAGCTGCGCAAGAGCAAGTGACCCGGCCCGCCTCCCACTGGCCCCGCGCGCTCGCGGGCCTCGCCGCCGGCCTCGCGATCGCGGTCGCGCTCTCCTGGGCGTGGCTGCGCGCGGCCTCGGCCGGCGGGTACGAGGAGCGGGCCAGGGCGGAGGCGGTGGGGGCGGTCACGCAGCTCGCGAAGGCGGTGGAGCAGGCCGGGGCCGAGGGCGACGCCGCGCGCGCCGCGCTCACCGCCTGGCAGGCGGGCCAGCCGGCCGGCACGGTGGCGCGCCTGGTGATCGTGTCCGGCGCGCGGCTCGAGGGCTCGACCGACCCGCGCGACGTGGGCGAGCGCGCCGCGCCGCGCCGGCTGCAGCGCGACGAGAAGTGGGCCTACGACCAGGCCCAGCGCCTCCGCGGCGTCGTGATGGAGAACGCGGAGCAGGGCTTCGCGCGCGCCGAGGTGGAGGTGGAGCGCCTCGAGGGCCGGTACGCGCTCGGCGCGCCCGTGCGGAAGGACGGCGCGGTGGTGGGCGCCGTGGAGGTGGACCGGCCCGCGAAGCCGCCGCCGGCCCCCCCGGGCGCGCCGGCCGCGCTCGCGGCGGTGGCGCTGCCGCTCCTCGCGTTCCTGCCGCTCCGCCGCGCCGCGGCCCGGCGCGGCCCGGCGGTGGCGGCGGCGCTCGCCCTCTACGCGGCCGGGGTGGGCGGGTTCGCGGCCTGGGCGCTGCGCCTCGCGGGCGGCAGCGGCGAGGGCGTCCGCGCGCTCGCGCTGTCGGCGGCGCTCGGGCTCGCGCTCCTGCTGTTCGTCGCGCTCGGCGGCGCGGGTCGGGCCGGCGCGGCGCTGCGCCGCCACCGGGTCGCCTACGCGTACGCCGTCCCGGCGATGATCGGGATGCTGGTGCTGGTGTTCTTCCCGTTCCTCTACGGGGTGGTGCTCTCGTTCACCGGGCAGACCATCTACAACACCAGCGCGCCGCTCACCGAGATCTGGGTGGGGCTGCAGAACTACGTCGAGATCCTGCGGACCTTCGCGTTCCGCATGCCCGACGGGAGCCCGTCGTTCTACTGGACGCTCGCCTTCAACGTCATCTGGACGGTCACGAACGTCGCCATCGGCGTCTCCGTGGGGCTGGTGCTGGCGCTCATCCTCAACACGAGGGGGCTGGCGTTCCGGCCGATCTACCGCGTGCTCCTCATCCTGCCCTGGGCCATGCCGAACTACATCACCGCGCTCATCTGGCGCGGCATGTTCCACCGGCAGTTCGGCGTGGTGAACTACGCGCGGATGCTGTTCGGGCTCGAGCCGCTCTCCTGGTTCGACCAGCCGTTCACGTCCTACCTCACCGCGCTCGCCACCAACGGCTGGCTCTCCTTCCCGTTCATGATGGTGGTCTCGCTCGGCGCCCTGCAGTCGATCCCGGCCGACCTCTACGAGGCGGCGCGGGTGGACGGCGCCACGCGCTGGCAGCAGTTCAAGGCCATCACGCTCCCGTCGCTCAAGCCCGCGCTGGTCCCCGCCGTGATCCTCTCGGTGGTGTGGACCTTCAACATGTTCAACATCATCTTCCTCGTCACGGGCGGCGAGCCGAACGGCACCACCGAGATCCTCATCACCCAGGCGTACAAGTACGCGTTCCAGCAGTACCGCTACGGCTACGCGGCCGCGTACTCGACCGTCATCTTCCTCATCCTGCTCGCCTACGGCGTGTTCCAGAACCGGGTCACGCGCGCCACGGAGGGGATCTGATGGCGATGGCGTCGCGCCGCGAGGAGCGGATCCCGCACTGGATCCTGCACGCCGTGCTGGTGCTGATGGTGCTCGTCACCGTCTACCCGCTGCTCTGGGTCATCAGCATCGCGCTCTCCGGCGGGCAGAGCCTGGCGCTCGCCTCGCTCCCGGCGGACCCGGGCAAGCTCGACCTGCTGCGCGCCGTGGTCCCGTGGCCCGAGCGCTTCAGCGCCGCGAACTTCACCGCGGTGTTCCGCGACCAGCCGTTCGGCCGCTGGATGCTGAACAGCGTGATCGTGTCCGCCGCGACCACCGTGCTGGGCGTGTTCCTGGCGTCCACCGCCGCCTACGCGTTCTCGCGCTTCCGCTTCCCCGGGCGGCGCACCGGGATGATGTCGTTCCTCGTGTCGCAGATGTTCCCCGGCACGCTGATGCTCATCCCGCTCTACATCATCATCGTGAAGTGGCTGGGGCTCGGCTCGACGCGCATCGGCCTGGTGCTCACCTACGCCACCACCGCCATCCCGTTCTGCGTGTGGATGCTGAAGGGCTACTTCGACACCATCCCGCGCGAGCTGGAGGAGGCGGCCATCATCGAGGGCGCCGGCCCGGCGCGCGTCTTCTGGGTGGTGGTGGTGCCGCTCGCGAAGCCGGCCATCGCCATCACCGCGCTGTTCTCGTTCATGACCGCGTGGAACGAGTTCATCCTCGCGGCGACGTTCATGGACAAGGAGGACATGTACACGGCCCCCGTCGGCCTGCGCTTCTTCGTCGGCGGGTTCTCGCAGCAGTGGGGGTACTTCGCGGCCGGCTCGATCATCGTGTCGATCCCGGTCGTGGTGCTGTTCCTGTACCTCCAGAAGTACCTCGTGTCCGGCCTCACCGCCGGCAGCGTGAAGGGCTGAACCACGCCGCGTCCCGCGGCACTGGGAGGAGTCGAACCATGATTCACCGTCTCGTGCTGGCAGCGCTCGCCGCGATCGCGGCCACCACCGCCGCGGCGCAGGAGGTCGTGTTCAAGGATCCGGTCGGCGACGACAACGGGCCCGGCAAGTACGTCTACCCGACCGACCCCGTGTACAAGGCCGGCTCGTTCGACCTCACGCAACTCAAGGTCACCGAGAAGGGCGACAAGGTCACCTTCGAGATCACGGTGAACTCCGACCTCGAGGACCCGTGGGGCATGCCGGCGCCGGCGAACTTCTCGGTGCAGATGGCGATCATCCACATCCAGACCGGCAAGGGCCCGAGCTTCACCAAGGGGATCCCCGGCACGAACGTCGTGTTCGCCAAGGACTCCGCCTGGAACAAGGTGGTGATCCTCTCGCCGCAGCCGGCGGGGCGCGTGCGCTCGGAGGCGAAGCAGAAGGCGGCCGACCTGCTCGCCGCGATCGTGGTGCCCGACGAGACCATCGGGAAGGGGCGCACCATCACCGGCACGGTGAGCAAGAAGGACCTGGGCGAGGGCTCGATCGCGAAGTGGGGCTACCAGGTGCTGATGCAGTCGAACGAGGGCTTCCCGGACAAGACCGACCTGCTCACCCGCAAGGTGAACGAGTACGAGGGCCAGCACCGCTTCGGCGGCGGCACCGACACCGACTGCGATCCGCACGTGATGGACGTGCTCGCCGGCAAGGCGGTGGGCGACAAGTCGGAGATCGCGGCGCAGCACGAGATGCTCGCCTACGAGTGCAACCCGGACGGCACCGTCAAGAAGCCGGCCACGCTGAAGATGGTCCGCAAGTAGCGGGGGAGGGGCGGCGAACGAGTGTGGGAGGAGGGCGGGGCCGGCACGGCCCGCTGGAGCAGCACGGGAGCATCACAGGGAGATCACATGAACGCCAGAAAGACGTTGGTCGGCATCCTCGCGGCGGCGATCGCCTTCACGGCGATCCCGGCGCAGGCCCTCGAGCTTCACGGGTACCTGCGCAGCGGCATCGGCGGCAACGAAAAGAGCGGCAACCAGGTGTGCTTCGGCACCGCGCCGCTCAACTACAAGTTCCGCCTCGGCAACGAGTGCGAGACCTACGGCGAGCTCGAGTTCTCGCAGGTGCTGTACAAGGACCGCAGCGGGGTGCAGTTCAGCTACGTCGGCATGCTCGCCTACAAGACCGGCGGCATGCGCGACGCCGAGTACCTGAACGGCGTCGACAAGTGGATCCCGGACAACGACGGCAACTGGTTCCCGGCGGCGCGCCGCGTCCCCGGCACCGACTTCCTGCTCCGCCAGAACTACGTCCAGGCGACCGGCATCCCGTTCCTGGGCGGCGCGAGCGTGTGGGCTGGCAGCCGGTACTTCCACCGCAACGACCTCCACATCCTCGACTTCTACTACTGGGATCCCTCCGGCCCCGGCGCCGGCGTCGAGGACATCGACCTCGCCGGCTTCGCCAAGCTCGCGGTCTCCGTGTTCCAGAGCAAGGGCGGCTGGGGCACCGGCTACACCGGCAACGACAAGCTCTCGGTGTGGCGCCCCGACATCCGCGTGTACGGCATCCCGTTCTTCGGCGGCGGCAGCCTCGAGGTCGGCCTCGACCTCAACATCATGAGCGGGCAGAACACCGCCATCGGCAGCCAGGCCGACTCGCAGCACGTCAGCCCCATGGTGACCGTGCAGCACGTGCAGTCCGGCCTGCTGGGCGGCTTCAACAAGCTCGCGTTCCAGTGGGGCCAGGGCACGATCGCGCCGCTGTCGCGCATGCCCGAGCCGCAGAACACCAAGGACGCGAAGCACTGGCGCATCGTGGAGCAGCTCGTCGCCCAGCCGAACGATCGGTTCTCGGGCATGCTCGCCGTCGTGTACGAGGACTCGAGCATGCAGTACGGCGGCGAGGACATGTACAACAGCTTCCGCTCGCTCTCCGCCGGCGTCCGGCCGGTGTGGAACGTGATGGACTACTTCAAGCTCCAGGCCGAGGTCGGCTACCAGAGCTTCAAGCCGAAGAACCAGGGCAGCCTGCCCAACAAGGACCGCGGCGATCTCTGGAAGTTCACCATCGCCCCGACCATCGCGCCGCTGCCCAGCCCGGGCGGCAGCTTCTTCACCCGCCCCGAGCTGCGGCTGTTCGCGACGTACGCCGCCTGGAACAAGGCGGAGGCGAACTACCTGCAGAACTACAACAGCGTGGTCTGGTTCGCAGGCCCGAACGGCAACGGGCCGGCGTCGGTCTACGGCGACCAGCGGCACGGCCTCACCTTCGGCGCCCAGGTGGAGACCTGGTTCTAGCCGAGGCGCATCACCGGCGGGGCCGGGGGGCAGCTTCCCCCGGCCTCGGCGGCCTCGCCGATTACAGACAGTGCAGGAGGGAACCGTCATGAAGCGTATCGTCGAAATGCTCGCGGCCGGCCTGATCGCCGCCGTGATGGGGTTCGCGGGGCCGGCGGCGGCCGAGGAGAAGGCGGCGGCCGCGGGTGACAACGTCACGCTCCACTACCACCGCGCCGACGGCAGCTACGACGGCTGGGCGCTCCACACCTGGGAGAGCTTCCAGGCGAAGTCGGAGGCGTCCGACGAGTGGGCGGCGAAGCAGATGTCGGACCGTCCGCTGAAGGGCGTGACCTGGTTCAAGCCCATGCAGCCGAGCGGCAAGGACGACTTCGGCGTTTTCTGGACGATCCCGGCGAGCGAGTACGAGAACGGCCGGGTGAACTACATCATCCACAAGGGCGACAAGAAGGATCAGTGCAACAAGGACATGTTCTGGATGATCAAGGACTCCAAGGAGGCCTGGGTCGTCTCCGGCGACTGCAAGGTCTACACGTCGAAGGCGGACGCCGAGAAGGCGATGAAGAAGTAGCCGCGCGACGGAACGACGCAGGGGAACGGCCGGGGGGACCCGGCCGTTTCTCTTTGGGTGTTCTCACGGATCGTGCTGGCGCGGTATCTTCTCCATCGGTGCGGGCACGCCCCGCCTCGAAAGGTGCCACGATGCGCACGCTCCCGATCCTCGCCGTCGCGCTGCTCGCCGTCGTCCCGGCCGTGCTTTCAGGCTGCGGTCAGGCCGACTGCGAGGCCCCCACCGGCTGCCTTCGCGCCGAGCGAAGCGGCGGGTCCTGCGGCTGCGCCGAGTGGGAGATCGTGGACACGCAGACGGTGTCCCTGCCGTACGTGGTGACCGACGTCAGCTACCAGCCGTTCGGCGCGAGCAGCTTCTTCATCACCGGGCATGCCTGGATCCCCTTGCTGGACCGCTACTCCGACACGAGCGAGGGGACGAACGTCCGCGCCGTGGTCCGGCCCCTCGACGGCCACGAGCAGGTGGCGCGCGTGGGCACCGTGGACCCGGGCGCCGGACTGGAGCGCGTCACGGGCAGCGTGCTTCGGACCCACCGGGTCATCACCCTGGGCCTGGAGCTCGAGCCCGTGGACGTCTCGGATCCTGGAAGGGATACCATCGAGCTGTGGATGAACGCCGTGGCGACCCTCGAGACGGACGCCTCGGGTGCGAGGACCGTGCACTGGTCGCTCGGATCGGGGCCTGAGAGGATGCGCGGCGTCTACCAGGGGATCTCGATCCTGGTGCGCACGCTTCAGGAAGGCGGCGGCTCGGGAACGGACTGGCTCGACGCCTATCTCGCCGGACTCGGTGCAGATGGCCGTGCGGAGATCGTGGCGTTCGACGAGCGCGTCGCCGGGCCGCCGATCTCCGACCGATACCGGTTCCTCGAGCCCGGGGTCCTGATCGACGGTCAGCGAACGGGCGTGCGGTACCACTGGGCCCCGTGCGAGGATCCCGAGGCGTTCGAGGTGCTGGCCGAGACCGCGGTCCCGCTCGCGAAGGGCGAAACCTTCGTGCTGCAGTACGGCGTGCAGGCCGACGCGACCTGCTCGCCTCAGTACCCCGGCGCGTACCTCGGGTACTCGCGCGGCTGCTCCAGCGGCTACCAGATGTTCCTGGACCGGATCTCCGGCAAGCCGATGATGCTCGCGTCACCCTCCGGTACCTGCACCGGCCGGTAGGCCGCCGGCCGAGGCGTCAGCGTCGCCGCGGCGCCAGCAGGAAGAACGGGATTCCTGCGAGCACGAGCACCACCGCCAGCTCGCCCCAGCCCACGCGGCGGGTGAGCAGCAGCAGCCCCACCAGCAGCCCCGCCGCGACGATCCCGATCCGCCCGCGCTTCCAGGCGCCCGTGCGCAGGAACCACGCCACGCCGACGACGGCGAGCGCGAGCAGGACGACGAGGAACAGCTCGGTGCGACCCATGCCACCCATGGCGGCCGGCATGACAGCACGCGAGGCCCGTGGTGTCCACCGAGGCGCGGCCTCAGCTTGAGCCGACGCGCCGTCCCGGCGCGTACGCGTCGATCAGCGCGTCGCCGAACACCCGCCGCGCCGCCTCGAGGTTGTGCGCCGCGCAGAGCACGCGTAGGTTGCCCGCGGTGGGCTCCCCGCCCCGCGCCCGCGGCACGACGTGGTCGAGCTGAAGCGCGTGCGTGGAGCCGCAGATCTCGCCGTTCGCGAGCCGCCACTGGCAGCACCCCCGGTCCCGCTCCCAGACCTCGCGGCGAACATGGGCCGGGATGTGACGCGGATCGCGGGAAGGCCGGACCGACGCCCGAGGCCGCTCCGTGAGCGCGCCCTTCCGCTTCTCCGCCTTGGCGAGGAGGAGGTCCACCGCCGCCTCGAGCAGCGCGTCGTCGGAGAGGTCCGGGCGAAGATCGCGGAGCCGCTCCAGCTTGCGCCTGAAACGTTCACTTACCGTGACGTGGAGCCGCTGAAGGTCCGCCGTGAGCGGCGTGAGCGCCGCCGAGCGGGACGACCCCGGTGCCGGAGCGACCGGTTCAACAGTTGAACCAGACATCACGGCAGGGACATTCAGTTCAACAGTTGAACCAGCCGGCGCCCGAGGCACCGCCGTGAGCACCGTCCGCACCGGCGGTGCCGGGTGCGGCGCGAGCGCCGCGACGACCTCCGCCGCCTCGTGTCGCGACAGCCCGTAGAACCGAGGCAGCACCGCCGCCCAGTTCTCCGCCGTGACGACCCGCGCCACCTCGATGATCGTCGTGAAGCACAGCCGCCCGTCCCGCAGCGGCTCGACGACCGCCGGGACCGCCTGGATCAGCTCCGCCGCGACCTTCCGGTACTGCGCCGAGCCCTTCGACAGCCCGAGCTCCCGGTGCAGGTAGTGGAAGAGCGAGGCGTACCCCAGCTCCGCCCACGCGCGCCGCGCATCGAAGCCCGCGAGCGCGACCAGGAACTCCGCGAGCGCCGAGCGCTCACGCCGGAGCAGGGTGGCCAGCCGATCCGAGAGTTCACGCGCAGTGTCCATGCCGACACTGTCTCACGCGTTTCCGGGTCGTCGCAGGACGCACGCATTCGGCGCCAGGCGCGAGAACGCGAGGGCGCCTCCGCCGACAGGCTCGCACGGTCGGTGCGCACGCCATGCCCGCCGCTGCGACGCCAGGGCGCCCATCCCAGCGCAGCAGCGCCGCGCGCGTTCTCCGACAGTAAAGTCGAGTCAAGCGCGACGATCGTCTCAGTTGGGCTGCAAGCAATCACGCACGGTGACGCCCCACCAGCATCTCGCTCATGGTTCGACGGCGCTCACCATGAGCGGAGAAGCCCGGGCCGCGGCCACCGAACGCCAGCCCGCCTCGCCCGCAGGCCTCTCGCAAGCCGATCGCGCCGCGCCGGTTCCGGCCAGCGAGGCCCGTCCCGCAAGCCCGCTGCCCGACCTCCAGCTCCGCTTCCGAGCCCGCCGCGCCAGCACAGCCCGCGCCCCCCTACCTCACCCTCCAAACCCCGGAGGCCCGCGGCGGCAGCACGACCCGCCACCCACCCGCCTCCCGCACCGCCACGGCCCCCGCATCCACGAACACCGCCTCCGCCGCCGCCCCCGGCGCCTCCAGCCCGCCCAGCTCGAGCGGCGCGGCGCCCATGTTGTGCACCACCAGCACCGTCTCCCCCTCGGCCCGCCGCACGTACGCGAGCGCCGCCCCCGGCGTGGACAGCGGCACCGCATCCCCGCGCGACAGCGCCGCCGACGCCCTCCGCGCCCGGACCAGCGCCCGGTACCTCGACAGCAGCGACGCCGGATCGCCCGCCTCCGCGGCCACGTTGGCGCTCTCGTGCCCCGGCGCGAGCGGCATCCACGGGTCACCGGTGGTGAAGCCGCCGTGCTCCGAGCGGTCCCAGGGCATGGGCGTCCGCTTCCACTCGTCCTCGCGGCCGGGGCCGTTCTGCATCCCCAGCTCCTCGCCGTAGTAGACGAACGGCGCGCCCGGCAGCGTGAGCAGGATGGCCGCCGCGAGCCGGAGCTTCCCGGCGTCGTTCGCGAGCTGCGTCGCGACCCGGAACTGGTCGTGGTTGGTGAGGAACGGGGCGTCCACCGCGCCCGGCGGGTAGGCCGCGGCGACCTCGCGGAGCACGTGCGCGGTGAAGCCGCCGTCGCCCGCGTCCACCCCCTCCACGATCGCCTTCGCGAGCGGGAAGTCGAACAGGAGCTGCAACTCGTCCTTCCCGTCCCCGTAGTAGCGGGCGATGTCGTCGGTCTCCGACCAGACCTCGCCCACCAGCACCGCGTCCGGCTTCGCGGCCCAAACCGCCGCCGCGAACTCGCGCAGGAACACGTGGTTCTCCGCCGAGCCGGACTGGCCCGCCCCCGGGCCGGTCTCGATGAGGTGGCGGATGGCGTCCAGGCGGAACCCGTCCACGC